>NZ_JBFIII010000041.1 GCF_041601295.1 Immundisolibacter sp. | reverse complement strand
GGTTCCAGCGCGGCGCGCACTTCGAGCGTCAGGTCGCCCACTTGCACCGATCCGTAGCGCGGGAATCGAAACTCGACGAACGGGTCCAGCCAGTCGTCCTGGAACGGATAACCGGCCTCGCGTAACTCGGCCAGCACGGCGCGCATGTCGGCGGTGACGTAATGCGGCAGCATGAAGCGGTCGTGCAGGCCACTGCCCCAGCGCACCAGCGGCTGCCGGTACGGCGTATCCCAGAAGCGGGCCACCAGCGCGCGCAGCAGCAGGGCCTGAAACAGTGACATGTGGGCGTGCGGCGGCATCTCGAAGGCGCGCAACTCGACCAGACCCAGGCGCCCGCTGGCACTGCCGGGCGCGTACAGCTTGTCGATGCAGAATTCGGCCCGGTGCGTGTTGCCGGTCAGATCCACCAGCAGGTTGCGCAGCAGGCGGTCCACCAGCCACGGCGCGGGGGCCTCGCCGGCCGGCATCTGCTGGAAGGCGATGTCCAGCTCGTACAGGCTCTCATGGCGCGCCTCGTCGACCCGCGGTGCCTGGCTGGTTGGGCCGATGAACAGGCCCGAGAACAAAAACGACAGTCCCGGGTGGTGTTGCCAGTAGCTCAGCAGGCTGCGCAGCAGATCGGGGCGGCGCAGCATCGGGCTGTCGGCGGGTGTGGCGGCGCCCAGGGTGATGTGGTTGCCGCCGCCAGTGCCGGTATGGCGCCCGTCGAGCATGAATTTTTCCGTGCCCAGGCGCGCCTCGCGGGCCAGGTCGTACAGCGTGGTGGTGGTGTCGACCAGCGCGTCCCAGGTCCCAGCCGGGTGGATGTTGACCTCGATCACGCCCGGATCCGGCGTGACCGCCAGCCGCTCCAGGCGTCCATCGCGAGGCGGCTCGTAGCCTTCCAGGACCACCGGCAGGTCGCAGGCGGCAGCGCTGGTTTCCACGCTGGCGATCAGATCGAGGTAATGCTCCAGCTCACCGAGCGGTGGCAAAAACACGTGCAGCCGGCCTTCGCGTGCCTGAACACACACGGCGGTATGGATCACCCGCAGCGGTGCCGCCTCGTCGTGGGTGTCACCGACGGCCTGACCGGCCGGCTCAGGGCGCTTGGCGGTGAACTCGCTGTAGCGGCGCGCCACTTCGCCGTAGTAGTCGCCCAGCGGCGGTCGTTCCTCGAACAACTGCGGGGTCTGAGGCGGGTCTTCCTGGTCGCCCCACGGCAGGCTGTTCAGGGGCAGGCGCAGGCCCAGCGCGGAGTCGCCAGGAACCAGGTACAGCCGCTTGCGGCGCAGCGGCCAGGCACCCGAGCGCCAGCCGCCGCGCCGGTAATCCCAGTGCAGTGGCAACACGAAGCCGGCTGGTTCGCCCAGGCCGCGGCCCAGTAATTCGGCCAGTCGCCTGCGCTCGGCTGGGTCCTTGAGGTCAGCCGTCGACGGATCGACGTCGGCCGGTAGCTGGCCCTCTTGCCAGAGGTAATAGAAAACGTCCTCGAACGCGTCCATCAGGTGGCTTTGCGGCACGCCGAGGTGGGCCGTGAATCCCTGTGCCAAGCGTCTGGCGTCTGCCGGGCCGTGTCCGTAATCGCGGTTGACATCGGCCAGCAGCTTCCGGTCGCGCCACAAAGGGGTGCCGTCCTTGCGCCAGTAGCAGGCGAGTGCCCAGCGCGGCAGGGCTTCGCCGGGGTACCACTTGCCCTGGCCGTAATGCAGCAGGCCGCCGGGGGCAAAGTGCTGCCACAGGCGCCGTGTCAGATCGCGGGCGCGCTCGCGCTTGTGCGGGCCGTCGGCGGCCACCGTCCATTCGGGGCCGTCCATGTCGTCGATGGACACGAACGTCGGCTCGCCACCCTGGGTCAGGCGCACGTCACCGGCGGCGAGATCTTCATCGACTTGCCGGCCAAGCGCCTGCATCGCCGACCATTGGCGCTCGCTGTAGGGCTTGGTGACGCGGGGATCCTCGTGAATGCGGGTCACGGTGTTGCGGAAGTGGAACTCCACCTCGCATTCGCTAGTGGCGCCTGCGACCGGCGCCGCGCTGGCCGGCTCGGCAGTGCAGGCGAGCGGAATGTGGCCCTCGCCGGCAAACAGACCCGACGTGGGGTCAAGGCCCAGCCAGCCGGCACCGGGCACGTACACCTCGGCCCAGGCATGCAGGTCGGTGAAGTCCTGCTCGGGCCCCGACGGGCCATCCAGGGACTTGACGTCGGCGGTGAGCTGTACCAGATACCCGGACACGAAGCGCGCCGCCAGGCCCAGGTGCCGCAGTATCTGCACCAGCAGCCAGCCGGTGTCGCGGCACGAGCCGATGCCCCGCTCAAGCGTCTGCTCACAAGTCTGCACGCCCGGTTCCATGCGCACGCTGTAGGCGATGTCCCGCTGCAGGCGCTGGTTCAGGTCGACCAGAAAATCGTTGATCGGCCGTTTCGTATGGTCGAAACTGGCCAGCCAGGTAGTCAGCAGCGGGCCGTTATCCGTGGTTTGCAGGTATGGGAGCAGTTCGGTGTGCAGCGCGGGCGCGTAGATGAACGGGTAGTTCTCCGCGTACTCCTCGACGAAGAAATCGAACGGATTGATAGTGGCCAGCTCGGCGATCACCTCCACGGTGATGCTCAGCTTGCGCGCGGGCTTGGGAAACACCAGCCGTGCCAGGTAGTTACCGAACGGATCCTGTTGCCAGTTGATGAAATGCTCGGCCGGTTCGACGCGCAGGCTGTAGGCCGTGATTGGCGTGCGGCTGTGCGGCGCCGGGCGCAGGCGCAGCACATGCGGGTGGATGTCCACCGGCCGGTCGAAGCGATATTCGGTGTGGTGTTCCAGGGCGACGCGGATGGCCATCAAGTGTCCTGTTCAGGCGGGCTGCGCAACGGGGACGGGGAACCAGGTCTCCGCGATGGCCGTGTGAGCATGACCGAGTTCCAGCTGCAGGTCGTCTATGAAGTCGTGCATGGCCTCGCGCTCGATGGCCTTGGGGTCGGTTTCGGTCAGTAGCCGGCTGATGCGGGCAATGCTGCGCTGCGCCGCCTCGCCGCGAGGCAGGCGGCGCAGCGCAGCTTCGATTTCGTCCACGCAGTAGCGCACGGCGCGCGGGAACTGGCCGTCGCGCAGCAGAAAGGCCGCCACGTCCCGACCGTTGACGGATGCCCGCACGTGGCGGCGATACATCTGGTAGGCGGACAAGGAACGCAGCACGTTGATCCACAGTGTGGACAGCAGCGCGCTGGCGGTGTCGTCCTGTTCCTGCAGGGTCGCCACACCGACATCGAGAATGCGTGTGGTCATGTCGGCCCGCTCCAGGCTGCGGCCCAGGCGTACGAAGTCGTAAGCGTCGTCGTGGCTGAGTGTGCCCACCAGCAGGCCGGTAAGCTGCTGGCAGCCGAGGATGATCTGCGTCAGGTATTCGTGCCGCTGGTTGCGGTTGACGCCGCTGACCGCGTGCTCGCGGGCGAACAGGTGCAGTTCATTCACGGCTTCCCAGGCTTCGGCCGGGAACAGGTCGCGGGTGGTGCGCACGTTCTCCCGCGCGCCAGCCAGAGTCGACAGCACCGACGATGAGTTGTGCATGTCGGTGAGCAGGAACCGCACCACGCTGTGCTCGTCTGCCTGTTCGTAATGCTCACGAAACGGTTCTTCGATACCCGTGATGCCGATCAGGGTGTGCCAGCCGACCGTGTAACCCTTGGGCAGGTCCAGCAGCAGATTGGCATAGACGCTGAGCAGCCGTGCGGTGTTCTCGGCGCGCTCCAGATACCGGGCCATCCAGTACACGCGTTCGGCGACGCGCGAGAGCATCACGTCTCCGCCTCGGCGACGATCCAGGTGTCCTTGCTGCCACCGCCCTGGGAGGAGTTGACCACCAGCGAACCCTTGCGTAGGGCCACGCGTGTCAACCCGCCGGCGGTGACGTGGGTCTGGTCCGCCTGCAGGATGAACGGGCGCAGATCCACGTGGCGCGGCTCCAGGCGACCGCCGCACAGGGTTGGTACCGTGCTCAGGTCCAGCGTTGGCTGGGCAATGTAGTTGCGCGGGTCGGCCTTCAGGAGGCTGGCGAACTCGCTGCGCTGCTTGCGACTTGCGTGCGGGCCGATCAGCAGCCCATAGCCGCCCGACTCGTTGGCCGGCTTGACCACCAGCGTGTCGAGGTTGGCGAGCACGTATTCCAGGGATCTAGGCTCGTGGCACAGGAAAGTCGGCACGTTCTGAATCAGCGGATCCTCACCCAGGTAGTAGCGGATCATGTCCGGCACATAGGCGTAGACGACTTTGTCGTCGGCCACGCCCGCGCCGGGCGCGTTAGCCAATGCCACGGTGCCCTTGTGCCAGGCGCGCATCAGGCCGGGCACGCCCAGCTGTGAGTTCGGGTTGAACACCTCGGGGTCCAGAAACAGGTCGTCGACGCGCCGGTAAATCACGTCCACCCGCTCCAGGCCCTGGATGGTGCGCATGTACACGCAGTCGTCATCGCCGACCGTCAGGTCGCTGCCTTCCACCAGCTCGGCGCCCATGCGCTGGGCCAGGAAGGCATGCTCGAAGTACGCCGAGTTGTAGATGCCAGGCGTCAACACCACCACCTGCGGGTAGTCCAGGGGGCGCGGCGAGATCGCTGCCAGGGTGTCGAACAGCTGCGTCGGGTAGGCATCCACGGGCAGGATGTCCTGGCTCTCGAACAGCTCCGGGAACACGCGTTTCATGACCACGCGGTTCTCCAGCATGTACGACACGCCGGACGGTACGCGCAGGTTGTCCTCCAGCACGAACACCGTGCCGTCGCTGTCGCGTACCAGGTCGCTGCCGCAGATGTGGGCCCACACGCCGTAGGCCGGGCGCACGCCGACACACTGCGGGCGGAAGTTCCTGGATTGTGCCAGCACCTCGGCCGGGAACACCTTGTTCTTGATGATCTTCTGGTCGCCATAGATGTCGTCGATAAAGTGGTTCAGCGCCGTCAGGCGCTGGCGCAACCCCAGCTCGATGGTTGCCCATTCGCGGGCCGCGATAACGCGCGGGACGATGTCAAACGGCCAGGCACGGTCGATGTTCTGGCCTTCCGAGTAGACAGTGAAGGAGATGCCCATCTCGACGATGGCCAGCTCCGCCGCGGCCTTGCGGGTGGCCACGTCGGCATCTGACAACGCGCGCAGATACTGCGTGAGACCACGCGCCGCCGGCCGTGGCTGTCCGGGCGCGGCGATCAGTTCGTCGAAGTGCCCGTCGGGGTCGTATTGATTCCAGTCGATGCGCATTCGATTGAGCCCCGGCGGGGTTATGTAGGTGGGCGTCGGATGGCGCCCTCGGCTGCGAAAAACGGATGCGGCATTGGCCATGGTTTGATCTCGGGAGCGTGCTCGGGCTTCCAATGCCCGGTGTCGATTCCGGTGAACCCGTTCCCTCGCTCAGCACGCTTCGTGCCACCATCGCCATCGACAGCCGCCGGGACTTGCATCTGCTCAGCCAGCCGCTGCGGGCCGGTTGACCAGATAGACCCCGGCCACTACCGCCAAGCCACCGGCCGTCAGCATGGCCGTCAGCGGTTCGCCCAGGAACACGGTGCTGATTGCCACCGAGACCACCGGAACCAGGAACGTATTTCCGGACATGCGCGAGGCTTCACCAGCCGCTACCAGGCCCAACCATAGCGTCCAGGACACGGCCAGTCCAATCACGGCCCCGTAGGCCAGAACGAGCACGAACATGGGTGTCCAGGCAATGTCCGCCCAGCGCTCACCAATGGCCACACCGCTGCCCAGGATGACAAATCCCCCGAGCAGGAAGGGCAGGGCGTTGAACCACAAAATCGACTTCGGCGCCGCGCGCTTGAAGGCCACGGTACCCAGCGCCCAGGCCGCGGCCGAGCCCACACCATAGGCAAGGCCGACCGGTGACAGGGTGCCTTCGACACCGTGCACCATGATGGCCGCGACCCCCAGAAAGCCGAGCAATAGCCCGATCATCTTGGTGCCTGTCAGGCTCTCGCCCAGCCAGGCATAGGCCAGACCGGCAACGAAAATCGGTTGCAGGTACAGCACCACCGAAGCGATCCCGGCGGGCAACAGTTGCACCGACAGCGTCGACAGCCCGAAAAACAGCAACACGTTGAAGACCCCGCTCACCGCCATCGGTCGCCAGGTACTGCCGATCTTCGGTAGCCCGTCCTGGCGCAGGGCGAGCATCGCCAGCACCAGTCCGCCGCCAATCGCCCGCAAGCCTGCGAAAAGCAGCGGCGGACAATATTGAAGACCGATTTTCATGATCGGGTAGCCAACACCCCAGATCAGAATCAAGCCAGTCATGGCGAGGTAGGGGTGCCGGCCGATAAACCCTTGGGACATAGTCAGATGCCGCGATGACGGGGAATGCCTGCACGGCCGGCCCCTGAGAGATGAAAAATCTCGCGCAAGTCTGGCGCACTTTGTGGGTCGAAAGGAGTCGTTGGGGGCGAGCTATCACCACCACGGTGCCAGACGGCCGCCAATTTTCGTTGCGGCGAGCTTGAAGGCTCATAGGATGAGACACCAGCCCCGTAAAGTGCGATGGACCCTCAACCGTGGAGACTTGCCATGCATCCGTCGCTATCCCCTGTCAAACTGCTTGCTCGTTTACCGGCACTGTTCATGTCCCGGCCCGATAATCCGACGCTGCATCTGCCGCTGGCAGGCTTCCAGTACCACCGGGCCGAGGGTGTGTGGCCGTTTCTGCACCCGGGAGCCGACCTGCGTTTGCACCGCGAGCGCTGGAACCGACACGACCCCCAGGCGGTGGCGGTCTACTACCGGCAGGAAAAGCTCGGTTACCTGCCGCGCCCCGATAATGCAGCAGTGGCGCGCTGGTTGGACCAGGACCGCCGACTGCGCGCCGTGATCGCCAGCCTCAGTGAGGGCGACCAGCCATGGGCTCGGGTTAGCCTGCGTCTGGAGTTGGAACAAGGTCCGCCCGGGAGAAGCCGTTAGGCTGATCAATATGATGTCTGTTGCAAAGTGCCGCCATTTCGCGCGTGAGAAGCTTTTATGATCAAGCCTGCGAATAATCGCCAGACCGGGATCTGATATGCGTTTGCTCGTTACTGGTGGCGCCGGTTACATCGGCAGCCACGTCACCCGACAGCTGGTCGAGGCCGGCCACGCGGTCACCGTACTGGACAACCTCAGTAGCGGCTATCGCTGGGCGACCCTGGGTGCGCCGCTGGTTCAGGCCGATGTTGCCGATGTTGCCCGGCTGGACCAGGTGCTGGGCGAGGGTCGTTTCGATGCGGTGCTGCATTTCGCCGCGCACATCGTGGTACCCGAGTCGGTGGCCGACCCGCTCAAGTACTACGCCAACAACACACGCAACACGCTTGGTCTGCTGCAGGCGCTGACGCGCCATGGCGTGCGGCGGCTGGTGTTTTCCTCGACTGCCGCGGTATACGGCAACCCGGACCTGATTCCCGTGCCTGAAACCGCGCCGCTGTTGCCGATCAATCCGTACGGCGCATCCAAGCTGATGAGCGAGCGGATGATCAGCGACCTCGCCGCCACCGGTACCCTGCAGCATGTGACCTTGCGCTATTTCAACGTCGCTGGCGCCGAGCCGGGTGGCCGCCTGGGGCAGGCAACGCCGCTGGCAACGCATCTGATCAAGGTGGCGTGCGAACTGGCTTGCGGCAAGCGTGCCGAGATCGGCGTCTTTGGCACCGACTACCCGACCCCGGACGGCACCTGCGTGCGCGACTACATCCATGTCGAGGACCTGGCGCGAGCCCATGTGTTGGCGTTGGACCACCTGGCCACAGGCGGCGACTCGCTGACCCTGAATTGTGGCTATGGCCATGGCTATAGCGTGCGTGAGGTGCTGGCGGCGGTACAGCGGCAGATCGGCCGGCCACTGGCCGTGCACGATACGGACCGCCGCCCTGGCGATCCGGCCGCGCTGGTGGCCGGCAGCCAACGCATTCGCGCCGCGCTCGGCTGGCAGCCGCAGCATGACGATCTGGATTTCATCGTGGCCACGGCGCTGGCGTGGGAGCGCAAGCCGCTACCGACTGCCTGAAATCGCCTGGGCCAGCCAGGCCCGAGTGCTCCTCAAACGCTTTTTGGACCACTGGTCCACGCCGCGTGGTTGGCCGGCCCCGGCACGCTTGTCCATCAGCAAATCAAGAATTTTTCAAGCCACTCCATAAAGTTCCTGTCTCTGGCGCCGATACACAGCTCGGAAGCGGAGCACATCTCCGGGTTCCTGGGAAAGGCCAGCAGCCCGGTTCGGGATTTGGCCCCGGTAACACAACACAACTTAAGGTGGAGTATCACCATGCCACAGACCATCAATACCAATATCAATGCGCTGACCGCGCAGCGTAACTTGAACCGCAGCGAGGGCGATCTGGCGACCTCCCTGCAGCGTTTGTCTTCGGGCCTGCGTATCAACAGTGCCAAGGACGACGCTGCCGGCCTGTCGATCAGCGACCGCATGACCGCGCAGATCCGTGGCCTGAACCAGGCCGTGCGTAATGCCAACGATGGTATCTCCATCGCCCAGGTGTCGGAAGGCGCCCTCAGCGAGGTAACCAACGCCCTGCAGCGCATGCGCGAGCTGGCGGTGCAGTCGGCTAACGACACCAACAGTGCCACCGACCGTGCTTCGTTGCAGAAGGAAGTGTCCCAGTTGGCGCAGGAAATCAGCCGTATCGCCACGCAGACCCAGTTCAACGGCAAGAGCCTGTTGGACGGTTCGTTCGGCACCGGCAGTTTCCAGGTGGGCGCCTATGCCGGCCAGACCATCAGCTTTGCCATCGGCAATGCCCAGGCCAGCGCGATCGGTTCCAACGTCGTCTCGTCCAACACCCATGTTGGCGGTGCCTTGACGGCAGCCACCGACGTTACCGGTGGCAACAACGTGGCGGCGCAGAGCCTGACCGTGGTTGGCCCGACCGGGTCGGCAGCGGTCGTGGTGGGTGCGGATAACACGGCCAAGGCCATTGCCGCGGCGGTGAATGCCCAATCCTCCAACACTGGTGTCACCGCCACGGCGACCAATAGCGTGGCGCTGGCCAGCTTGTCGGTTGCCGGTACCGTGTCGTTCAACCTGTATGGGTCGAATACGGCGGCGGTAGCGATTTCCGCCAATGTCGCCAGCGCAACCGATCTGACCGCGTTGTCCGACGCTGTCAACGCGGCCGCGGCGTCGACCGGCATAACGGCTACCCTGTCCTCGGACAAGGCCAGCATTACGCTCAGCAACACCGACGGTTCGGATATCGCGATTGAAAACTACGGCAACACGGGCGCTGTTGGCGCCACGGTTGCGGTCGGTGGCGTGACGGTAACCGAAGGCGCGGCCGATAGCCTGGTAGTGGGCGGAGCGGTAGCGTTTACTGCCTCGACCAACTTCTCCGTGTCGACCGACACCGGTACTACGGTGCTCGCCGGCGCCACGGTGGCCAGCGCGCTGTCATCGGTTGCCAGCATGAGCGTGGGCACCCAGGCCGGCGCCAGTGCAGCCTTGGCGGTGGTGGACGGAGCCTTGTCATTCGTCGACGACCTGCGCGCCGCGCTGGGTGCGGTGCAGAACCGCTTCAGCTCGGTGGTGGCCAGCAACCAGGCCACGGCAGAAAACGTCTCGGCGGCGCGCTCGCGTATCCAGGACGCTGACTTCGCGGCCGAGACCGCCATGCTGTCGCGGGCGCAAATCCTGCAGCAGGCTGGCATCGCGATGTTGTCACAGGCCAATCAGCAGCCACAGAACGTACTGTCGCTGTTGCGGTAATGAGGCTGCGGGACATTCATCCCGTGGGCGGCGAGGCGGGTCGGGGTTTCCCCCGGCCCGCCTTCGCCTTGTGTTCAAGCGGTACCTCAGCCAGCGCGCGGTGCGGACCCAGCGAGCGTGACCGGCGGCTCTCGAGCCCTCCCGGTTTTGCCAGGCCCGACCTGCCGGACGTTGGCCCAACAACAGGGATGAGCCCATGACCATCATGCTCGACCCACGATTCCGGGTGGAGGCCAGCGCGCCCGCCCACAATTCCCGTGACCCCTCACAACACAGTCCTGCTAACGACGTGTTGGACCAGGTGCAGTCGCCCCGGCGGTCGCGGGATATTGGCGAAGCAGTCGCCCGGCTGGAAGATCACGTTCAGACGGTGCGACGGGAACTGCATTTTCGAATTGACGAAGACAGCGGAATGACAGTCGTTCGCGTGGTGAATAAGGACACCGGTGAGCTGGTGCGGCAGATTCCCAACCAGGAAGTTCTGGACCTGGCTGAGCACTTGCAGGACAACGCAGGCGCCCTGTTGCGCGGGACGGTCTAGCGGTGAATGTTCGAGGCAGGGCCATGGTCTCAGGCAAGCGGGTCCGCTGGCACCGGCTGGCTTTGCCTGCCTTGCCGCGGCTGCGCATGCAGCGCCCTGGCCAGTAAGGGGGAACGCTTATGCCTACGCTTACTTCCGGTGGAATCGGTTCCGGCATCGACGTCGCCGGCCTGGTCAATAGCCTGATCAATGCCGAGCGAGCGCCTACCGAGGGTCGCCTGGCAGTCAAGGAGGCGGGGCTGCAGGCGCGTTTGTCAGGCTTCGGTCTGATAAAGGGCGCGCTGGACAAACTGCAGTCGGCGGTGACGACGCTTGGCGCCAGCGATCTGCTGAGCACCAACAAGGCAAGTTCAGGCGACGACAAGCTGTTCACGGCCAGCGCCGACGGCACAGCGGTCGCCGGTGCATATTCGGTGGAAATTACCACCCTCGCGGCGGCGCAGAAACTCGCTTCGGGCGCCTTCGCCGCATCGACCACCGTAGTGGGCACCGGTAGTCTGACCCTGGCACTTGCCGGCAAGACAGCCACCCTGACCATCGATGACAGTAACAAGTCACTGGCGGGCATCCGCGATGCCATCAACGCGGCGCGCACCGAGGACGGAACACCGCTGGGCATCACCGCGACCCTGGTGACCAGCACCGGCGGGGTGGAGCCCGCGGGCACCTATCTGGTGCTGACCTCGAGCACTACCGGTGCCAGCAACACCATTACGGTGACGCAAGCCGGCGGCGACGGTGGATTGGCTGCCTTGCAGTATGAAACCGGGGGCCTTGCCAATGGACTCACGGAAAAACAGGCCGCCGCCGATTCGGTTGTGAAAGTGGACGGCTTCACCTATACCAGTGCCAGTAATACCGTCAGCGGTGTTCTGGCCGGCGTGACCTTGAACCTGAAGGCAACCACCACGGCACCGGTAACCCTTACCGTGACCAGCGACGTGAGCGGTGTACAGCCCAAGCTGCAAGCGGTGGTAGATGCCTATAACGCCCTAGTGGATGTGTTGAAGCAACAGGGCGGTTACAACAGCGCGGTCAAAAGCGGCGGGCCGCTGCTGGGTGACTCGGTACTGCGCAACGTATCCGGCCAACTACGCCTCGCACTCACTGGCCGGGCGGAAATCGAGACCGGTGCGCCTGCATTGGCCAGGGATATCGGCATCGGCATCGACGCCAGCGGGAAGTTGAAACTTGACGCGGCCACGTTGAAAACGCAGCTGGCGCAAGACCGCACCGCGGTGGAGGGCGTGCTGGGGGGTGACACTGGCCTGATCAAGCGCCTGTCCAATGTGCTCGAGGGCTATCTGGGCAGCACCGGCGTGTTGAAGGCGCGTACCGACAGCATCGGTAGGCAACTGGTCGATATTACCGATCAGCGGGGTGCGTTGAGCCTTCGCCTGGAGGCGTTGGAAAAGCGCTACCTGGCACAGTTCAATGCGCTCGATGGCCTGCTCAGCAAAATCCAGGCAACCGGCTCCTTCCTGTCGCAACAATTGGCGAACCTACCGGGTGCATTCAGCGGCGACAAGCGCTAGGTCGGTCGGCCCGCCGACGGCGCTGTGGGCGCCGGGTGGTGCCAAAGTTTCTTCGACCGGCTGTTAACTTGCCGCCACATCGGTCGATACATAAGTCACCCAGTAGCGAATTGACCGGAGACATCCAGTGACCCCTCATTCCAGCGCCGCCCTGAAACAGTATGCGAGCGTACAAGTGCAGTCTGGCGTGACCGAGGCTACGCCGCACCGCCTGACAGCCATGCTGTTCGACGGCGCACTCGCGCGCATTGGACGCGCCAAGGGCCATATGCAGCGCGGCGAACTGGCGGCCAAGGGCGAAGCCATTTCGGCAACGATCGCCATCGTAGGAACCCTCGGCGGCAGTCTTCGGCGCGAGGCGGCACCAGAACTGGTCGACCGGCTGGCCGCTCTGTACGACTACATTCTGCGTCGCCTGATAGCGGCCAACGCCGATAACCGGGTGGACTACCTGGACGAGGCAGGGCGCCTGCTGGCGACTCTGGCCGAAGCGTGGCACGCCATTGACCCGGCCAAAGCCGCCCTGGACCAGGCGGTCAACGGTTAATGGATGCGGTGGTGACCAGCGACACGCTGAGTGAGGCAGTCGCGATGACCGCCGCCATGGCGGTGGCGGCTGACCAGGGGGCCTGGGAGGCAGTGGCGCTGCTCGCGAGCCAGCGTCACGATTGTCTTGAAATTGCCTTGGCCGACGAGGCCTGGCGAGTGCGGCCGGGCACGGTACAGGCGATTCGCGACATGCTCAGTTCCGACCAGGCGCTTGCCGCGCGCGCTGTGGCGGCGCGCGGTGAGGTCGGCGCGGCCTTGCGCGATTTGCACGGTGGTGCGCGCATGCACGATGCCTACGCGGCGAATGCGGCGGTTGCGTAAGAGCGCTTGAGCGCATTGACCGCGCAGCGGCCGTACTATGGGTGGCGTTGAGCGGTCGCACGCTCGCCGCGCGATGTCCCTGGGGGATGGCGCGCTAGCCTGGAGGTGGGCGATGGACACAAACGCTGCTGATCCCCTGGCCGGGGGGCTAGTTCATAGCGATCGGCTGGTGCTGGTATGGCGGGCCTTGCCTGAGTTGCCGGACGCGCTGGCCTTGGCCGAATGCAACCGGGTAGCCGGCGCCTTGCTGAGTCTGGTCGGCGGTCTCGAAGAGCAGCCCCCGCCACTTGATGAACCGCCAGAACTGATCTCGCATCTGCATCGACTTGACCAGAAACTCGATTTGTTGCTCGATCTGTGCGGTCACCTGGTACGGCGGGAATTGGCGCTGCCATCGCCACAAGTGCTGCGCCTCGGCGCTCGCGGGATCGTCTGGGAGCCGGCGACGCCACCGGCCGCCGGGCCAGGCTTGATTAGTCTGTACTTGCAATCGCCGCTTCCAACGCCACTGGAGTTGCCGGCGCTGCTGACATTGCTACCCGACGGCCATGTACTGGCCGAATTTTATGGACTCGATCGGGCCGTCGTTGACGGCCTGGAACGGTTTGTGTTCCGTCGTCATCGCCGCGCGGTGGCCCTGGCGAAGCGACCCAGCGACCCGGCCTGAAACGCAGTTGCGCGGGCGGTACTGCCGTCCGCATCTGAGACAGACCGGCTGCGGTTGCCGGATTCTTGACACTGCCTGTCGGTGTTTGCACCATTGTCGGCGTTTTGACGCTTTCGCTCTGGTGGTGCTGTCGGTTTTTCGGCGTCCGCCCGGGCTAACGAGGAACGCCCGGCATGGTTCGCGACTCTTTGGTGCTGGCGCCGTCGCCCGCTGGCCTCGTGCCAGCGCCCGCTGATGTACTGCGATTTCTCGGCTACGAACCGGTGGAAAGCGCGGACCTGGACGGCATTCCGGCCGATCCCGGTCCGTTGGCCCTGGTGTTGTTTCAGGCCGGCGATCAGCAGCAGGCGCTGGCGCTTCTGCAAAGCTGTCGCGCCCGCTGGCCGCGCCTGGTGGCGGTGCTGGCGGTGCCGCCTGGCCAGACTGTCAATGCTGATTGGCAGACGCCACTGGGCCGGGCGCTGGTGGCGACGCTGCCGTTGCCGTTGCAGTTCGACGAGTTGTCCACCGCACTTGACCGGGCGCGTTTCGTGCGTGGCCGCGCCGCGGCCGGACACAACGCCGGCCTGGTTTATCGCCTGGTCGGGCGTGGTCACGCCATCGAGCGGGTGCAGTACCTCATCGAGCGAGTCGCCCGCACCGATTCCAACGTCCTGATCCTGGGCGAGTCCGGCACCGGCAAGGAGGTGGTGGCGCGCAATATTCATTTTCAATCGACTCGCGCCAACAACCCGTTCGTGCCGGTCAACTGCGGCGCCATCCCGGCAGAGCTCCTGGAAAGCGAGTTGTTCGGTCATGAGAAGGGCGCTTTTACCGGTGCCATCAGCGCCCGCCAGGGTCGCTTCGAGGCGGCCGAGGGCGGCACGCTGTTTCTGGACGAGATCGGCGACATGAGCCTGCCCATGCAGGTCAAGCTGCTGCGCGTGTTGCAGGAGCGGGTGTTCGAGCGGGTCGGCAGCAATCGCAGCATCACTGCCGATGTGCGCATCATCGCCGCGACCCACCGCGACCTGGAGACTGGCATCCGCGAAGGCGCGTTCCGCGAGGATCTTTATTACCGCTTGAACGTATTCCCGATCGAACTGCCGCCCCTGCGCGAGCGGCGCGAGGACATTCCGGCCCTGGTGGACGAACTGTCGGCCCGCATCGGACGCGAGAAAGGCATTCAGGTTCGTGTTGGGCGCGACGCGCTGGCGGTGCTGGCCGACTATCCCTGGCCGGGTAACGTACGCGAACTGGCGAATGTCATCGAGCGCATGGCCATCATGCACGGCGACCGCCCGGTCGCGGCTGCGGATCTGCCGGCGCGCCTGCGCCAGGGCGCAGTCGTCGATGGAACCCACGACGTGACCGACCTGCCCCCCCCGATCCAGGTGGCGGAACCGAGTGCAACGCGTTTGCCGTCGGCCGGCATCAACCTCAAGGACTTTCTCGAAGAACTCGAGCGCAGCTATATCCAGCAAGCCCTGAACGAAAGCGGCGATGTGGTGGCTCATGCCGCCGAACTTCTCAGCATGCGCCGTACCACCCTGGTCGAGAAGATGCGCAAGT
The DNA here is from genome assembly GCF_041601295.1 of Immundisolibacter sp. NCBI lineage: Bacteria > Pseudomonadati > Pseudomonadota > Gammaproteobacteria > Immundisolibacterales > Immundisolibacteraceae > Immundisolibacter > Immundisolibacter sp. The sequence continues at coordinate 9,660 of NZ_JBFIII010000041.1, read as the reverse complement.
ACGGTTTGCAGCGGGCTGGCTTCGCGTCGGATGTTTGACGCGACTGTCGATTAGAATCTATAACTTACTGAATATTAAATAAGAATAAATCTGGTACGGCGATTGCATTACGGTTGGTCGAGACCTGCCCCGACGCATTGGGGCGCAGTGACTGGACGCACCGACCATGCCGGCAATGCCTTGCTCCGATACGACCTCTGACGGCGCAGCTTTCGAGCACCTGTCGGGAGCGCTGGGCGCTTCCTACCGGCAGCTCGAACGCCGTCTGACGGCGCTGCAGCAGGAACTCGCCGAGCAGCGGCCGCTGGCGGCTCTGGGCGAAATGAGCGCGGGTCTCGCGCATCAGGTGCGCACGCCGCTGAGTACGGCCCTTGTTTATGCCTGTCATTTGCGCGACGCCGACCTGGCGCCGGCCGACCGGACGCGTTTCGCGGGTCGATTGGTCGAGCGGTTACGGCAGCTGGAGCGTTTGGTGGCGGACATGCTGGCATTCGCGCATGGCGCTGATGCTGGCGATCAACGTTTTTCCTTTGCCGACCTGATAGATGCGCTGGCCGCGGCGGTTGAGCCACAGCGGCCGGCGACAGCCAGACTATCCCTGCCGGCGGCGAACGTGCCGCTCGGGCTGCGCGGCAGCCTGGAGAGCCTGAGCGGCGCACTGACCAACCTTTGCTTGAATGCCTTTGAGGCTGGCGCGACCGAAGTCTCGGTGCAGTGCCTGCGCGGTGCGCCAGGCCAGCTGCGCCTGGCTATTTGCGACGACGGCCCTGGCCTTGCGGCTGAGCTGACCGGGCGGGTTTTCGAGCCGTTCGTGTCCGGGCGTCCCGGTGGTACCGGACTCGGCCTGGCCGTGGCGCGCGCAGTGGTCGAACGCCACGGTGGCACGCTGCTGCTGGCCGAGTCATCGCTTGGCTGCCGTTTCGAACTGGCGCTGCCGTGCCAGTTGCCGGCCCTGGTGGCACTGGAGGCCTAAGCGATGAGTCACGCAGCAGTGATGGTGGTGGAAGACGACGTGGCATTGCGCGAGGCGCTGTGCGACACCCTGGACCTGGCTGGCTATCGTAGCTTGCCGGCAGCCGATGGCACGGCCGCGCTGGTGCTGCTGGAACGCGAACGCCCGGCGTTGGTGGTGAGTGACGTGCAAATGCAGCCGATGGACGGTACTGCGTTATTGCATGCCCTGCGCCGACGGCGGCCGGAAGTGCCGGTGGTGCTGATGACCGCCTTCGGCACTATCCGCAGCGCCGTACAGGCGGTGCGTGACGGGGCGGTTGAGTATCTGGCCAAGCCGTTCGAGCCGGCCGCATTGGTCGGTTTGGTGGCGCGGCTGGTTGACGGGCAGGTGCCCGATTCGGAACAACCGGTAGCGGAGGATCCGCGTTCGCGCGATTTGCTGACGCTCGCGGCGCGGGTGGCCAACAACGAAGTGAGCGTGCTGCTGACTGGGGAGTCCGGCACTGGCAAAGAGGTGCTGGCCCGCTACATACACCGCCACTCGCCACGTAACGCCGGACCCTTCATCGCCATCAATTGCGCCGCCATCCCTGAAAACATGCTGGAGGCGACGCTGTTTGGTTACGAGAAGGGCGCATTCACGGGCGCGGTCAGCGCGCATGCTGGCAAGTTTGAACAGGCACAGGGTGGCACGCTGCTGCTGGACGAGATCTCCGAAATGCCCCTGGGTTTGCAGGCGAAGTTGCTGCGCGTGCTGCAGGAGCGGGAGCTGGAGCGCCTGGGTGGACAGCGTTTGCTGACACTCGACGTGCGGGTGCTGGCGACCAGTAACCGCGATCTGAAGGCCGCGGTGGCCGCCGGCAGTTTTCGCGAAGACCTCTACTACCGCCTGGCAGTATTTCCGCTACACCTGCCGCCTTTGCGCGAGCGGCCGGGGGACATCCTGCCGTTGGTGCGGCGGCTGTTGGCGAGGCACTGGAATCGGCCCACGCCGGCACCGGTGCTGGCCGATGCGGCGGTCAGTGCCCTGGTTGGCTATTCCTGGCCAGGCAATGTGCGCGAACTGGACAACATGATCCAGCGGGCGCTGATCCTGGCGGATGCTGACGCGATCGAGACCAGCCACCTGGCCTGCGCGCCGCAAAGCCCCGACACGCCAGCGGCTGCGCCAGGTGACCTGGATCGCGATCTGAAGGGTCGCGAAGCCGAACTGATCCTGGGCGCCCTGCGTGAAGCGCATGGACGCCGCGCGCTCGCCGCCGCCAGGCTCGGCATCAGCGAGCGCACGCTGCGCTACAAGCTGGCCCAGCTGCGCGAGGCAGGATTTGAAGTGCCGTCGCCGGGTACCAGCCCGGTCGCCGAAATAAAGGAGGCTTGAGCCATGTCCGACCTGCAGATCAACGCGGTGCTGGGGCAGATCCGTGCCCTTCGTGCGCAGATGGAGCAGCCCACCGCACCGGTCTCGGCGCCGGGTGAGGCGACGCAAAACAGCTTTGGAGCTGTGCTTGGCGACCTGGTCAAGCAGGTCAACGAAGCGCAGGGCGCCTCCAAGGATCTGTCGACCCGCTTCGAGCAGGGTGACGAGCGCGTCAGTCTGGCGCAGGTGATGGTGTCTGGCCAGAAGGCAAGTCTGTCATTCCAGGCGGTGGTTCAGGTGCGCAACAAGCTCCTGGCCGCCTACCAGGACGTTATGAACATGCCGGTGTGAACCAGCTGCTGTTAGGGAATCGAGAAAATGGCTGAATCGACCTTACCCGTTCCTGCTCCGGGCACTCCGGCTGCCCTGGTCCAGGGCTTTATCAAGCTGCCGGCCTCGCGCCAGGCGGTGTTGCTGGTTGCCCTTGCCGCGTGCGTCGCCAGCGCTATTGGCATCGTGTTGTGGGCACGCACGCCCAATTTCAGCCTGCTGTACGGCAGCCTGGAAGAACGCGACGCGGCGCAGGTCGTGGCGGCGCTGGAGAAAGCGGCCATCCCCTACCGGCTGGATGTCGGCACCGGCGCGCTGCGCGTGCCGTCAGCCGAGGTGCACAACGCGCGTCTGAAACTGGCTGGCGAGGGTTTGCCCAGAGGCAGCGGCAGCGGCCTTGAAATGCTGACTCAGGATCCCGGCTTCGGGGTCAGCCGTTTCATGGAGAACGCCCGCTACCAGCATGCGCTGGAGAACGAACTGGCTCGCACCATCGGTGCCATGGCCGGGGTGGGCCAGGCACGGGTGCATCTGGCCATTCCGGAGCGTTCGGTGTTCGTGCGTGAGCGCGATAAACCAAGTGCGTCGGTGATGTTGCAGTTGTATCGCGGTCGCAGCATTGAAGAGGGGCAGGTGGCCGCCATCGTGCACCTGTTGTCTTCCAGCGTGCCGGACCTTGCCGCCCGACAGGTGACGGTGGTCGACCAGGCGGGAAATCTTCTGACCCGCCCGGCCGGCCAGCGCGGACTGAACCAGTCGGGTGAACAGTACGACTATGCCCGCCGCCTCGAGCAGGACTACGTGCGGCGTATCGAGGACCTGCTGGCGGCCGTCGTAGGGCCGGGTGGAGTGCGCGCCAAGGTAAGCGCCGAGCTCGACTTTGCGGTAACCGAACGCACCCAGGAGGAGTACAAGCCTGAGAATCCGGTGCTGCGCAGCTCGCAGGAAGAAGCTTCCGAGACGGCTGTCGGTGGCTCCGCCAGTGGCGGTGTGCCCGGCACACTCAGTAATCAGCCGCCGCAGGGGGGCAGCCTGACCCCGTTGCCGGCCGCAGGCGGCGGTGAATCCGTAAGCGGTGATGCCGCGACACTTGCCCTGGCGAACGCCGACACCACGCCCAAAGAACGCAATCACCGGTCAGTACGCAATTTCGAGATCGATCGCACCATCAGTCACACCAAGCTCGCCGGCGGCGGCGTTCAGCGGCTGACCGTGGCGGTGGTGGTGGATGACCGCCGGGTGGCCGGCGAGGAAGGCGCGGAAACGCGCACGCCCCGCACGCAGGAAGAGCTGGATCGCTATACCGCCCTGGTTCGTGACGCGGTGGGGTTCAACGCCGAACGCGGGGACAGTATCAACGTCGTCAATGCCTCGTTTGCGCCGACCGAGGTTGCCCCCGAGCCGACCGCCACCCCCATATTGGAACAACCCTGGTTGTGGCAGGCCGGACGCATGTTGTTGGGTGTGGGTGCCTTGGCGCTGGTCTTGCTTGGAGTCCTGCGGCCCATGCTGCGCAGCGTGCGCCAAGCCGGCGCGATGGTGATTGCCAACGCTGGCCCGGCGCCACGAAACCGCGCTGGCGATCACGGCCAGGCGCCAGCTGCCCCGCGGATCGCGGCCCCACCATCGCCGCCGCCGTTACCGGATCTGCACGAACAGGATCCGCGGCGCGTGATGCAGGTGATGCGTAACTGGATGGCCAGCGATGCCTGAGGTAACCAAGCTCAGCGGCACCGAGCGCTCCGCCATTCTGGTCATGGCGCTGGGCGAGCGTAAGGCGGCGGACGTGCTGCGCAACATGGAGCCGAAGGAAGTGCAGCGCATCAGCGCCGCCATGATGCGCCTGGGCAACATCAGCCAGGAACAGGTCAACGTGGTGATGGACGAGTTTGGCATGGCGGTGGAAGCCGACAGCATGCTCACGGTTGGCGTTGGGGATTACCTGCGCAACGTCATGGTCAATGCCTTGGGGGAGCAAAAGGCACGCGGCATTCTGGACCGGGTCATGGACCAGGACAGCGACAGCCTGGGCAGCCTCAAGTGGATGGACCCCAAAGCCATTGCCGGCATATTGAAGGATGAGCATCCCCAGGTCACGGCGCTGGCGCTGGCCTCGATGGAACAGGACCAGGCGGCGTTGGTTCTGGGGCTTATCCCGGCCGATTTACGCGCCGACATCGTGATGCGCATTGCCACCTTGGACGAGCTGCAACCGGGCGCGCTCAACGAGGTGCGGGTGATCCTCGAACAGCAGTTTTATCGCGATGTGCAGGTCAAGTCGGCACAGGTCGGCGGCGTGAAGACCGCCGCCGGTATCGTCGGTCGTCTCGACCCGCCAGTCGGCAACGTCGTGCTGGAAGAGCTGCGTGGCGTCGATGAGGAACTGGAGCAACAGATTCAGGACAACCTGATTCTGTTCGAGAGCCTGGTCGAGGTTGACGACAAGGGCTTGCAGGCGCTGCTGCGCGAGACCACTCCCGAGGTTCTGCTGGTCGCCCTGAAGGGCGCCGATCAGGTCATTCGCGAGCGTTTCTTCAAGAACATGTCCAAACGCGCTGCCGAAATGCTGCGCGAGGATATGCAGCTGCGCGGACCAGTGCGCCTGGCCGAAGTAGAGGAGGCGCAAAAGGAAATGCTCAGCGCCGCGCGGCGCCTGTCGGAAGCCGGCACCATCCGCCTGGGTAAAGCGAGTGGCGACTTTGTCGAGTAAGGCGTTTCAACGTTGGCGAACGCATAGCGCGTTGGCCGCGGCCGCGGCCGGCGCAAGAGCCTTCAGCGCGGGCCAGGTCGTCAATGACGACGGTCATGCCGCTGGCTATGCGGCAGGCCTGGAGCGGGGGCTGGCCGACGGGCGCCAGCAAGCGGCAGAACAGCTGGCGGCGGACGGTGCACGCCTGGCGGGGCTGTTCGATAGCCTGGCCGCGCCGCTCGCCGACGTCGAGCAGGACGTTCTGGACAGTGTGCTGCAACTGGCCTGTGCCCTGGCCCGGCAGGTTGTACGGCGCGAGCTGACGGCGATGCCGGCCCGCATCAGTGAGCTGATACGCGAAGGGGTGGCAGCGCTTCCGCCGACGGCGCGTCAGATCACCGTGCACCTGAATCCCCAGGACATGGATCTGGTACGCAGTGCCGCGCCACGCGGCCGCAACGATGCCCGCTGGGAGCTGCTGGCCGACGCCAGCCTGGACCGGGGTGGCTGTCGCATCACCACCGAGTCATCGGAGGTGGATCTGACGCTCGAAACCCGCCTGGCCGAGGTGTTTGCCCAGTTGACCGAGGATGAGGAGGCATGAGCGTCGAACTGCAACAGCGCCTGTCCGGTCGCTTGCGTGCCCGCGCGGCGCAGATGCATGTGCTGCAACCGGTGCAGGTCGAGGGCAAGCTCACGCGGATGGTCGGTTTGACGCTGGAAGCGATTGGTCTGCCGGCGGTCATTGGCAGCCGTTGTACGGTGCGTCAGCCCGGTCAGGCCGACATCGAGGCCGAGGTGGTCGGTTTTTCCGGTGATTTCATGTACTTGATGCCGATCGACCCGGTTAACGGACTGGGCCCGAGCGCACGGGTACTGCCGCTACGCCATGGCGCCGTGGCGCCCGTGGGCGCGGGTCTCCTGGGTCGGGTAGTGGATGGAGCCGGCAGGCCCCTGGATGGTAAAGGTCCGGTGCGGGCGACCGCACACGTGCCGCTGACCGGCACGCCGGTCAATCCCCTGCTGCGCCCGCCCATCCGCGAGCCGCTCGATGTTGGAGTACGCAGTATCAATGCCTTGCTCACTGTCGGGCGTGGGCAGCGGCTTGGCCTGTTTGCAGGCAGCGGGGTGGGCAAAAGCATGCTGCTGGGCATGATGACCCGGCACACGGCGGCCGACGTCACCGTGGTGGGCCTGATCGGCGAGCGCGGGCGTGAGGTGAACGAGTTCGTGAGCACCATCCTGGGTGAGGAAGGGCTACGCAAGGCGGTCGTGGTGACCGCGCCGGCCGACACCACGGCGCTGCAACGCCTGCAAGGCGCCATGCTGGCGACGTCGATCGCCGAATACTTTCGTGACCAGGGCAAGAACGTCCTGTTGTTGCTCGACTCCCTGACCCGGGTCGCGCACGCGCAGCGTGAGATTGCGCTGTCGGTGGGTGAGCCGCCTGCCACCAAGGGCTATCCGCCGTCCGTGTTCGCCCGTTTGCCGGCCTTGATCGAGCGCGCCGGGAATGCCGCGGGAGGCGGTTCCATTACCGCTTTCTATACCGTGCTCACCGAGGGCGATGACCATAACGACCCGATTGCCGATTCGGCTCGTGCCATCCTTGACGGGCATATCGTGCTCAGTCGCGAGATCGCCGAATCGGGTCTGTATCCGGCCATCGACATGGAAGCCTCGGTCAGCCGCTTGATGATGGAACTGGCCGGCGATCGGCAGCTGGCGGCGGCGCGTCGCTTTCGTCAGCTTTACTCCGCGTACCGTCAGAACCGCGACCTGGTGGCGGTCGGCGCCTACCAGGCGGGCGCCGACCTGCTGCTGGACGCAGCGATCGCGGGCTACCCTCAACTGCTCGACTTCATGCGACAGGACTTGCGTCAGGGCGTTGATTTCGCCCATAGCCTGGCCAGTCTGGACAGCCTGCTCGGCGAGGTGGGCGAGTGAGCAGGGCAGGCCGCTTGCAGCCGGTGGCGGACCTGCTGATGCAGGCCGAGCAGCAGGCACGTCAGCGGCTCGCCCTGCGCGAAGCCGAGCGCGCCGCCCAGCAGCAGCGCCTGGTTGATCTGCATCGTTATGCCGATGAGTACCGGCGACGAATACGGATCGGTTCAGTGGAAGTGGCGACCTTGCGCGACCACCAGCAGTTCGTGGCTCGTATAGAGGGCCTGGCCTTGGCTCAGGAACGAGCCGTACACGAAGCGGATGAAGCGTGTGGCGACGCGGCGCGGGAAGTGTTGCGCTGTCAGCGTCGGGCCGAGGGCCTGAAACGCTTGCTCGGTCGCTATCGGGTTCGGGCGCGGGAGCAGGTCGAGCGCAACGAGCAACACGTACTCGATGACTGGACGAGCACCCGTCGCCGGGCGGTTTGAGGTCGTGGACGCCGCTGGTTGGGCGCGGACCGGCAGTTGGCCCGCTGTGTGCATTGTCTTTAGTCGATACAGCACAAGGGCCTCATAGACGCGTCTGCCGCCGACGCTGGCGATTGTGTGATTCCAGACGATGACAAGGAGCGTGAAATGGTCGATGCAGTAAGGCCTCTGGCGACTGGTGCTGTGGCGAGTGCGCCGGCGGCGGCCGACGACCCGGCGGCTGACGGTGTTTTCCCGGCCGCTATGGAGCACGCCATGGGGCGCCCGTCGAGCACGGTATCCGGCAAGGTGTTGCCGGCCAAGGACGGCAGCTCGTCGCCGGTCCCGGGCGCGGGCTCAGCCCGACTGACACCACACTCAGACTCAGACTCAGGCCCGCTGCCTGACGGCGCGCCTGCGGTCCCGGTGTCGACCCCGAGCAGCCCGCCGCCTGCGCCTTCAACCGTAGCAGACGCCACCGTGATGCACGCACTCGAACAGGTCGCCGAGGCAAAGGCGGTCCTGCCGACGACGGCCGAAAGGTCCGGCGAGCCGCTGCCAACGACCGGTAAGCCGCGGGGCATGGTCGATGACACGTCGTTACCCGCTGGCCAATCCCTGGCCGTCGATGGCCTCGCTGCTGGCCGGGTGACGCCAGTCTTGGCCGAACCCGCGCCGTCCATGGCAAGCCCGGACGCGCAGGCAGTGGTTGTGACTGCCGCGTCCGGCGGAACGTCCCCAACGCCCGTTCCTGCAACCTCGCCAGCGCCGTCCGGCGGGGTGTCCGACGCAGCGCAGAAGGCTTTGCCGGCGAGCGCACAAGCAATGCACGGCGGCATCCACAGGTCGCCGCGGCGGGCGTCGGTCAGCAACGATGAAAGCCCCGGACAGGCGCTGCCAACAGGGCAAACTGCTACGACGCCGACGGCGCCGGCGGTCGCCCAGCCTCAGGGCGCGTCGGTCAGGGAAGATGGCGCGGCCGCTCTGGTCACGGCCGGCCAGTCCACAGCCACCGATCTGTCGAAGGTCTCTACGCCTCAGCGAGCGTCCGCCAGACAGGATGGCAGCGCAGCGTTGACCACGGTTGCCGAGTTGCCGGCCGGCGCCCTCGACCAAAGAGCGTCCGCCCAGCCGACAGCCACGTCGGCCAACATGCCGAAAACTGCCCAGCCCCAGGCAGCGCCCGTGCCCGTCAAACAGGATGGTGCGATAGCCCTGGGTGCGGGCGCTCAGCCGTCCACCACCACTACTGGCTTACCGACGGTTGCAGTGGCCGCAGCCGTAATCGGCAATGACAAAGGCCAGCCGCTGCACGCTGACTCTGTATCCGTACCGCCCGCCGCGGGCGCGAGCGCCGGTCATTCACAGGCCGCCTCTTTACTAGTCGCCCCCCCCTGGCAGCCGGCTGCGGCGGCTCTGCCGCCAACGGCGATGGAGTTGCCCGTGGCGGCCCGGCCCGGTAGCCCGGGTTTCGCCGGTGAGCTTGGCAATCGCCTCATATGGCTGGTCAATCAGGGCGTTCAGGAAGCCCGCTTGCAGCTGAACCCGCGCGAACTGGGTCCGATCGAGGTGCGCCTGGGTTTCTCGGACGGTGCGGCACAGGTCAGTTTCAACGTGCAGCATGCAGGTACCGCCGCCGCGGTCCAGCAGTCGCTGCCGCAGTTGCGCGAGCTTTTGGCGCAGCAGGGCCTGCAGCTGGGGCAGGCAGCCGTTTTCCAGCAGAACGCCGGAAACGCGGATCAAGCCGGGCAACAGGCATCGCGCCAGGGATGGACTGGCGGCGGCGGGGTGGCTCATGGGCTGGGTGGGGAAGACTTGCCCCCGGTCACGGCAGCCTATGTGATCGGCCGCGGACTGATTGATGCTTACGCCTGAGCACGGCCATCGCCACGCCATTACCAGCGCATCAAAAAACCCGCCACCGGAGTTTCCCGGTGGCGGGATTTTCTTATTGGCGCCTAGTGCGTGGTCAGGGTTTC
>NZ_JBFIII010000040.1 GCF_041601295.1 Immundisolibacter sp. | reverse complement strand
TTAAAGAAGCGCTGAATAAATCCATCCTGGATTTCTCAGCGCCCGCTATCGGAAAAGCGTGGTTTTCCGACGACTCACCAAATCCACGGCTTACAGCCACAGATTTTGGCAGCGCATGCTTGCGCTGCGGGAAACACTGAATACTTCAGCGTCTCCTTAATCGTGGCAGTGACCTTCAGGGAATGCTGCTGCCGATACGTCGCCAGTTGATGGCGAAGCGGTCGCCGTCCCAGCTCATCCATATGAAGAAAGCCTTGCCGACCAGGTTCTGGTCCGGTACAAAACCCCAGTAACGGCTGTCCTTGCTGTTGTCGCGATTGTCGCCCATGACGAAATACTGGCCGGGGGGCACCACGACCTCGCCCTGGGGGCTTGGCCGCTGCGGCATCCACTGCACGTCATAGCGATGCGTGCCCAGGTGTTCGGGCAGGCGCAGCAGCTCCATGCCTTCCTCCTGTACCGACCGCGCGGCGTCGCGCTCGGTCACCTGCTCGCCGTTCACGTACAGCACCTTGTCGTAATAGCCGATGCGATCGCCCGGCACGCCGATGACGCGCTTTATGTAGTCTATGGACGGTTCGGGAGGGTAGCGGAAAACCATCACATCGCCCCGCTGCGGGCTATCGATTTCGATGATTTTTTTGTCGATGATGGGCAGCCGGATGCCATAGGCGAACTTGTTGACCAGGATGAAGTCGCCGATCGCCAGGGTCGGAATCATCGACCCCGACGGAATGCGAAACGGCTCCACCAGAAACGAGCGCAGCAGAAACACCGCCAGAATCACCGGAAAGAACGAGCGGCCGTATTCCACCCACCAGGGAATCTTGGCCGGTGGCGCCCCGGCACTGCCGCGGTGGCGTACCAGCCAGACTTCATCGATCAGCCAGATGGCGCCGCTCAGCAGCAGCAGCCCGAACAGCAGCACAGCGAAATCCACGCTTACTTCTCCTTGCCGGTGTGCAGAACCGCCATGAAAGCCTCTTGTGGTATTTGCACCGTGCCGACCGTTTTCATGCGTTTCTTGCCCTCTTTTTGCTTTTCCAGCAGCTTGCGCTTGCGCGAGATGTCGCCGCCGTAGCACTTGGCGGTGACGTTCTTGCGCATGGCGCGCACCGATTCGCGGGCCACGACTTTCGCGCCGATGGCGGCCTGGATCGGCACCTCGAACATTTGCCTGGGGATCAGCTCGACCATTTTCGCCACCAGCTCACGCCCGCGCGCGGCAGCCATGACGCGGTGCACGATCACCGACAGCGCGTCGACCTTTTCCTTGTTGACCAGCACGTCGAGCTTGACCAGATCCGCCGGCTCGAAACGGACGAACTCGTAATCGAACGACGCAAAACCCCGACTGACCGACTTCAGGCGGTCGAAGAAATCGGCTACGACCTCGGCGGCCGGGATATCGTACTGTAGCGACACTTGTCCGCCGAGGTGGCTCATGCGCTGCTGGCGGCCGCGCTTTTCTTCGCACAGCGCGAGTACCGCTCCGAGGTATGCCGACGGCAGCAGCATGCTGACGGCCAGAATCGGTTCGCGAATGACGTCCAGCATCGATGGGTCGGGCAGCTTGGCCGGATTGTCCACCATGATGGTTTCGCCGCCGCGCGTGACCACCTCGTACAGCACGGTGGGCGCGGTGGTGATCAACTCAAGATCGTATTCACGCTCCAGGCGCTCCTGCACGATCTCCATGTGCAGCATGCCCAGGAAACCGCAACGAAAGCCAAAACCGAGTGCTTGCGAGGTTTCCGGCTCGAAGTTCAGCGCCGAGTCGTTCAGACGCAGTTTGCGCAGCGCCTCGCGCAGAGCCTCATAGCTGGACGAGTCAACCGGGTACAGGCCGGCGAACACGCGGGGCTTGACCACCTGAAATCCCGGCAAGGGTTTGGCGGAGGGGCGCGCGTCTTCGGTGATGGTGTCGCCCACCGGCACCGCATCGATGTCTTTTACCGCCGCGACAACAAAGCCCACTTCGCCCACGCCAAGCTCGTTCACTTCGCGCCGTTTAGGTGTGTAAATACCGAGTTTGTCGACGGTGAATACACGCCCGTTCGACATCACGCGTATGCGTTGGCCGGCCCGCAACACGCCATTGACCACCCGCACCAGGCCCACCACGCCAAGGTAATTGTCGAACCAGGAGTCGACCACCAGGGCCTGCAGTGGCGCACTGGCTTCGCCGACCGGTGGCGGAATGCGGGCGACCAGGGCTTCCAGCAGGTCGTCAACGCCCAGGCCGGTTTTGGCGCTGACCGAAACTGCGTCCTCGGCGTCGATGCCGACGATTTCTTCGATCTCGCGCTTGACCCGCTCCGCGTCCGCCGTCGGCAGGTCGATCTTGTTGAGCACCGGCACGACTTCGAGACCCTGCTCCACCGCCGTGTAGCAGTTGGCGACCGTCTGCGCTTCAACGCCCTGGGCGGCGTCGACCACTAACAAGGCGCCCTCGCAGGCAGCAAGGGAGCGTGATACCTCGTAGGAAAAGTCCACATGCCCGGGCGTATCGATGAAGTTCAGCAGGTAATCATGTCCGTCGCGGGCGACGTACCGCAGCGACACGCTCTGCGCCTTGATGGTGATACCGCGCTCGCGTTCCAGATCCATGGAATCGAGCACCTGCGAGGACATTTCGCGCTCGGTCAGGCCCTGGCAGCGCTGGATGAAGCGATCGGCCAATGTCGACTTGCCATGATCGATGTGGGCGATGATGGAAAAATTGCGGATACGGTCGGGAGCGGTCATCGGTGAAGCGGATACGGACCCAGAACGACGGAAGGGGCGCCGCGGCGCCCCTTCTCAAGGCGGCAGACTATATCACGCCAGGTTCTTGCTTCCGTTGGCCTCCGCAGGTAATTCGACTACCGCGCCGGGGAGCTTACTTTGGCACGCGCAGCGCCAGCCAATGCGGGTTGTCACCGCGCTGTACCAGCAGGCGTGCAACCTGATTGGCGGGCAGGCGTCGCACCAGGCGCTTGAACTCGGCGCTGTCGGCGACGTCCTCGCTGTTCACTGACAGGATGATGTCGCCGACCTGTATTCCGGCATCCTGTGCCGGGCCGGCCACCAGCTTTTGAACCACGACGCCGCCACGCTTGCCACGCTGGCTCTCGGGCAGGTCAGCCACAATCAGGCCAATACGGTCGGCACTGGCTTTGGACGGCGGGGTGCCCCGGCTGGGACGCTCGACCTGCGCCGGCAGCGCGGCCACCGCAAGCTTCAGGGTGCGCGGTTTGCCGCCGCGAAGAATATCGACCGGCACCTTGCGCCCGACGGCGGTGCGCCCCACCCGCGGCGGCAGATCACTGGAATAGATGATGTCCTCGCCATTGAAGCGCAGGATGATGTCGCCAGCCGCGATGCCGGCTTTGGCCGCCGGACCATCAGGCATGACGCGGGCTACCAGGGCGCCACGCGGTTGCTGCATGCCAAAGGATTCGGCCAGTTCGCGGGTAACGTCCTGAATCAGTACGCCAAGCCACCCGCGGGTCACCGTGCCGTTGGTCTTGAGCTGTTCCACGACGTCCATGGCGACGTCGATTGGCACCGCGAACGACAAGCCCATGAAGCCGCCGGTGCGGCTGTAAATCTGCGAATTGATGCCGACCACCTCGCCTTTCATGTTGAACAGGGGCCCACCCGAGTTGCCGGGATTGATTGCCACGTCGGTCTGGATGAACGGCACATAGGTGTCTTGCGGCAAAGCACGGCCCTTGGCGCTGACGATGCCGGCGGTGACGCTGTGGTCGAAACCAAACGGCGAACCGATGGCAAGCACCCACTCGCCCACCTTGAGTCGGCCAGGGTCGCCAATCTTTACCGTCGGTAGCGGGCCGTTTTTGGATTCGATTTTGAGCAGCGCGATGTCGCTGCGCTCGTCCGAACCAATCAGCTTGGCCGGTAGCTCGCTGCGGTTGCCAAGACGCACCGTGATTTCGTCGGCATTCTTGACCACATGATGGTTGGTCAGGACATAACCGTCTGCGGAAATGATGAAGCCAGAGCCGAGTGATTCGCTGGGCATCGCCGGGGCTTCGCCCTGCTCGCCGAAAAAATGGCGAAACAGCTCGTTCAGAGGTGCCGCATCGGGTCCTTCTGGCAGGTCAAAGGGCAGATTTGGTCGAGCCGCCTGGGCGATTTCGGGCTTCCGCTCGCTACTGATGTTGACCACTGCCGGCCCATTCTCCGCCGCGAGCGTACTGAAATCCGGCAGATTCACGGCCAACGCCCGGCCTGCCATCAGCAATGTAATACAGCCCAGCATGGTGGGCATCGTGAGACGCAAGGCAGTTTTCATGGATTTTTGATGGGGGTGAGGGAGGACTCGGGGGAGGACGTTGTCTGGAGGCCTTCGATCGGTGCCAGTCCCTTGGCGATATGTTCAAGGGTGGCGACCGGCACCGCTCCGAGCAAGGTGACGTGGCGCCCGCCGATGGTCGTGCCAAAGGCGGGCAGCGCCTCGACCCGACTGACGCCGACCAGGGGCTGCTCGTCAGGCGCCGGTGAATCAATGAATATCGAAATCGTCGACAGACCATCGGACACGGTGAGCTGTTCGACATCCTGGCCGCCGCCGGGCACCTGTCGACGCGCGTAATCACCCATCGCAAAGCCCGGCGGCAGCGTGGATATACGCCAGGGAATATCCTTGCCGGGCATGCGCGTACCCAGTGTGTATTCGCGCCATACCAGTGGCGTCGGGGTCTCGCCGGACGCTTGCTGCCAGTCACTGTCCGGGGACGCTTCCAGTAGCTGGAGGTCGGCAAAAAACGCCTGCCGCAACTCCCGGCCGCGACTGTCCACCAGACTTACCTTCAGCAGCAGGCCGGTGGCAGTATCGGTGACCAGCAGATAGGCAAAGCGAAATTCGTCACGCGGCTTGGCCAGGGTGAAGTCCGCGGCGCGGTCGGCCAGTCGCCCACTGCCAATCACGGTGAAATCGTAGAACTCGGCGAGGCGTTGCAAGCGGCGCGGCAACAGGCTGGGGAATACCGCTGCAACCAGGGCCTCGTCACTGGCTTGCCTGGCGTCGCTGAGCGCGACCCGGCAGACATTGCCGCTGCGCTGTAGTTCCCAATAACGGCCCTGCAGGCTATGGACCCGATCGTCGCCTCCGTTGGCGCCGGCTCGGTGCTCCAGCTTCAGGCTTTGTGCGTGGTTGCCTTCGATCTGGACCAGGTGGCCGCGGTAATTGAGCGTGTTGGCCGCGTCCAGCATACGCTGCAGAATTGGCGGCGTGTCGGCGCTGGCCTGCACGCAGCCCAGTGTCAGCGCCAGCAGCGCCGAGGCGCGTCTCATTGTGTCTGGTCGACGCGTACGCTGCGGGCCAGGGGAAGATTGTCCTGCCCGGCGAGCAGGGCATTGTCGGCGTATACAGCCCAGTATCTTTCCAGCCGGCTGGCGGCCACAGGCGCGGTGGAATGTGTTGCCGCGGGGCGCGCCGCGACTGGCGGCGCGGCTATCGCCAATGCGGGGCGGGCCGTCTGTTCCGCCGTGGCAAGTTCTGGAGCGGCGGTGGGGTTTTGCCACCATTGCGATCCGACCACGGTCGCGAGCGCCACCGATGCGGCCAGCGCGCTGCCCATGGCATAGCGCGCCCAGCGGTTGGCGACCGGCGGGGCCAGCACGCCGGGCAACAGGTACGAGGGTTCTTTGGTGATTGCTTCGCGCAGCGCGGCTCGCAGGTCGAGCGTTAGATCGGTGTTGCCGCGCATCAACTCGCGTACCTGGTGCATTCGGTGCCACTCGGTGGCCAGCGCCTCGTCCCGACACAGGGTGTCCAATGTCGCTTCAGTCTGGCTGGCGTCCAACTCGCCATCCATCAGACAGGACATGGCTTCGTGTTGTGGCTCCGTCATTCAGCTCTCCACCGTTGAGCGGTCATAGGTAAGGTCTAAGTTTTTGGTCGACTGCCCGGCGGGCGCGAAAGATCCGTGAACGCACGGTGCCGATCGGGCAATCCAGTACCTGGGCGATATCTTCGTAGCTAAGACCTTCGATTTCACACAAAGTTAACGCGGTGCGCAGATCTTCCGGCAACTCTCCGAGGGCAACCGTCAGCGCCGCCTGCAATTGGTCGCGAACCGCATAGGACTCTGGCGTGGCCAGTTCCGCGACCACCACACCGGCTTCCTCGACGTCGCCGTCGGTGATGTCTACATCGTCGCCGGGTGGACGACGCGATCTTGCCACCAAATGGTTCTTTGCCGCATTGACTGCAATTCGGTACAGCCATGTGTAGAAGGCGCTGTCACCGCGAAAATTGGGCAAGGCCCGATAGGCCTTGATAAAAGCCTCCTGCACCACGTCCTGGGCCTCGGAATGGTCCGACACCAGGCGTCGCACCAGCTTGTTCACGCGCAGTTGGTATTTGCCTACCAGCAGGTCGAACGCTCGCTTGTCGCCGTTTTGCACCCGACGCACCAGAGCCAGATCGACGGCACTTTCATCGCCATTGTTGGTCATCTTCTAGCCACGGTAGGACCGGCCGCAAACCACCGCGGCTGCGGCTGTAGGAATCGAGATCGAAATTTCGGCGCACGTTGGGCCAGGCGCCGACCGTGGCATTGTCAATTCACGCCCCCCTGATAGCCGTCTGTGTCGCGTGTCGCGCTTTTGCTACATTGCCGGTGGATTTTATCAGCTTAGCCCCCCCCCACGTCTGGTGCCCCGATGTCGACCAACGAGCAGGTATTGATCATTGGTGGCGGTGTGGCCGGGTTGAGCCTGGCGCTGCGCCTGGCGGATGCCGTGCCGGTGTGTATGCTGGCCAAGGGGCCACTGACCGAGGGGTCCAGCCTGTATGCGCAGGGTGGCGTCGCGGCGGTGCTGGGCGATCAGGATTCGGTGGAGTCGCACGTTACCGACACGCTGGTGGCGGGTGCGGGCCTGTGCGACCCGGAGGCGGTGCGCTTCACGGTCGAGCACAGCCGGGGCGCAATCCAGTGGTTGATCGACCAGGGCGTTGCCTTCACCCGCCTCACCGAGCCCGGCGGTAACGGACCGTTTGACGATTACCACCTGACGCGCGAGGGGGGGCACGCGCAGCGACGGATCATCCATTCCGCCGACTCCACCGGACGCGCCATTACCACCACGCTGGAAGACAAGGTCCGCCGGCATCCCAACATCACTCTGCACGATTACCACATCGCAATTGACCTGATCACCACGGCCCGTCTCGGACACGGGCCGGATCGATGCGTGGGCGCCTACGCGCTTGACCGGCGCAGCGGCCGGGTGCAGGTGTTTCGTGGCCGCGCGGTGGTACTGGCGACCGGCGGGATCGGCAAGGTGTACCTGTATACCAGCAACCCCGACGTTGCCACCGGTGACGGCATCGCGATGGCCTGGAGGGCCGGTTGTCGGGTTGGCAATATGGAATTCATCCAGTTCCATCCGACCTGCTTGTTTCATCCCAAGGCCAAGACATTCCTTATTTCCGAGGCTTTGCGGGGAGAAGGAGGCTTACTGCGCCTGCCCAGTGGTGAGCGCTTCATGCAGGCTTACGACGAGCGCCTGGAGCTGGCGCCGCGGGACGTCGTGGCGCGCGCCATCGACAGCGAAATGAAACGCCTTGGTCTGGGGTGCGTCTACCTTGACATCAGCCACCTGTCGGCTGACTTCATTCACGAGCATTTCCCGTCCATCGCCGCCCGTTGTCTGGAACTCGGTATCGACATTACGCGCGAGCCGATTCCAGTGGTGCCAGCAGCACACTACCTGTGTGGTGGCGTGGTTACGGATCTTGGGGGCCGTACCGACCTGCCGGGCCTGTATGCGGTTGGGGAGGCGGCTTACACCGGGCTGCACGGCGCCAATCGTCTGGCCAGTAATTCCTTGCTCGAATGCCTGGTCATGGCGCAGGCCGCGGCGACCGACATCCTGGCCGGTCCGGCACGTCAGGCCGTTGCGGTCGTCATCCCGCCGTGGGACGAGAGCCAGGTCACTGACTCCGACGAGGAGGTGGTGGTGGCGCATAACTGGGATGAGTTGCGA
This sequence comes from Immundisolibacter sp., assembly GCF_041601295.1. Taxonomy (NCBI): domain Bacteria; kingdom Pseudomonadati; phylum Pseudomonadota; class Gammaproteobacteria; order Immundisolibacterales; family Immundisolibacteraceae; genus Immundisolibacter; species Immundisolibacter sp. Next base: position 16,554 of record NZ_JBFIII010000040.1, on the reverse strand, counting down.
CGAGCCATGTGGGATTACGTGGGCATTGTGCGCACCGACAAGCGCCTGGCGCGGGCACTCAGGAGGGTGCAACTGCTGGCGCGGGAAATCGACGAGTACTACGCCAACTTTCGCGTCAGCAACGATTTGATTGAACTGCGCAACCTGGTGCTGATAGGCGAGTTGATTGTTCGTTCGGCGCAGCAACGGCGCGAAAGCCGCGGCCTGCACTACAGCCTGGATTGCCCGCGGCTGGAAGAAACGCAACCGCCGCGGCCGACTTTGCTCAGCCCGCCGCGCGCAGACTGACCCGCAGACGGCGCAACGGTTCGGCGGCCACGGCGTCGGCGGGCAAACTGAGGTAGCGGCGCTTGCGGTCCTGGTGCAGGGCCACGATTACCAGCCAGGGATGGCAGAACGACCGTTCCGTTTCGAGATGCCAGCCGGTTTCGCGTTGCCCATCGCGTCGGGTCAGGACCCAATCGCCGTCAATCTGCCCCTGAGCGCGCAAAACATCGCTGGCTTTGCGCCGGGTGAATTGCCACAGTAAGGTTGCGCACAGGCCAAAGCCGGCCGGCCAGCCCAGCGGCGGAAGTACCGAAAGCAGCGCGATCAGTCCACCCAGGTGCAGTACCAGCAACACGCCGATCAGTCGCGGCGATCGTCCCGGCCTCAGATCATGCACGGCCGCTCAGCCGGGGTAACAGTGCGGCGGTTTCGGGATCCGCTGCGGCAACACGGCCGTACAGCAGATCGAGCAGGTCGTCGTCCTCCATCTCCAGCAGGCGCTCGAAGGCAGCCCGTTGCGCCCCGTTCAGGCGCGTCAGATGTTGGTCGAGGAAGTTGCGCAGCAGGATGTCGAGTTCCTGCTTGCCCCGGCGGCAGCGCCAGCGCAGCATAGAATCACTGATCATTTGTTTTGCTTCAGTTTTCACCTGGGCCGTGCTGGCCCCGAGGATACCCGCTATGGCGTGGATGCCCAGTACCGCTCTGGCACCGGCTGCTGTTGGCCTGCCAATGCTGGCCGGTCGCGCCGTGCTCATGCCACTTGATCATCTTGCCGTGCTCCAGGCTGGCGGTGCGGATGCGACGGATTTTCTGCATGGCCAACTGAGCAACGACCTGGTCGGTCTGGCGCCAGACCATAGTCTGCTTGCGGGCTACTGCAATGCCAAAGGGCGTTTGTATGGGGCGCTGCGGTTGTGGCGGGCTGGCGATGACTGCTTGGCCTGGCTGGCGGCTGACACCGCCGAGGCCGTTCTAAAGCGCTTGAGTATGTTTATCATGCGCAGCAAGGTAACGCTCACATTGCGGGATGACCTTGCCTTGCTCGGGCTGGCAGGGGTCGGCGCCAATGATTGCCTGATCCGCGTTGGGCTACCCGCGCCAGAGGATGAAAACACGCTGGGGCAGCATGGCCCGGTCACGGTGCTGCGTCTGCCCGGGCCTACGCCGCGGTTTGCGCTGTGTCTGCCGCAGGGTCAGGCGCAGGCGATCTGGGATGCGCTGGTCATCGACGCCGCCCCGGCGACAGGCGCCATGTGGCGGCTGCTCGATATCGATGCCGGTCTCCCGACTGTTTACGCACCGACGCTGGAAGCCTTCGTGCCGCAGATGGTGAATCTGGAGCGGGTCGGTGGCGTCAGTTTTCGAAAGGGCTGTTATCCGGGACAGGAAATCGTTGCCCGCATGCATTACCTGGGCAAGCCGTCACGGCGCATGTTTCGCCTGCGGGCAGCGGGCAGCGCGCCACCACCGGGCACGCCGGTTCTCGACCAGGATGAGCGCGAAGTTGGCACCGTGGTCGACGCCCAGGCGGCCGACGGCGGATACCGAGCGCTGGCGGTGTTACAGATAAATGCCATCGAAGCGGCCTTGCACTTGGCCGGCGCGCGCCCGGTGGAGCGGCTGACACTGCCCTATGCCCTGGAGGATGAGGCCGCGGTTCACAGCTGAATTGTGCGCAGGGAGTTCCGGGCCAATCACGCGCCGCGCTTGGCAAGCATGCGCCACAGCCGGCGTCCGGACGCGTCCAGGCGCCCCGTGGTCCCCAGGTAGTAACCCAGGAACCGCCGTCGGTCGCCGCGCGACCAGCCGGCACTGCGCCGGCTCAGGCTGTCCAGATCGCGGCGGGCACAGCTGCCGCGCCGCCAGCGCCATTTGCTTTTTTCCAGGTCGATCAACGCCACGGGCGCTGGCTGGGCCGGATCCTCACCGGCCAGCCAAGCGGCATGGACCATGACGTGTTTTGGGTACAGGCTGTTGTGCTCAAGGTGGGCGCCATGCAGGGCGCGTACCACCAGCGCGATTGCTTGCAGCAGGCGTCGGCGCTGTGGGGGCGGCGGCCAGCCGTGTTGTTGCCAGTCCTGGATCAGATCCTGCAGGGCGCGGTAGCCGGCGAGTTCACGGGTAACCAGCACGCCGCGCCTTCGGCCATTGGCGTAGTGCTCGGCATACAGCACAGGCTCGGCGGCGGCGGCGCCGACGGTTCGGCATTGCAGCAGGGTGCGAAACTCCCGCTCGGCGGTCAGTCGGCCGCGCAGTGGATGCCGCCAGGAGCGATAAACGTGATCCTCCTGCCGTTTGATGTAGAGCCCGACCTGTCGGCCATCGGGCAGGGCCAGCTCATGGCGGCAGACTGCACTCCAGCCGCCGCGTCGCTGGTTGCCAGCTTCGACCTCGTTCAACTCAAGCGTCCACCAGGCGGCAAAATCGCCCAGTCCAACTGTGGTGAACACCGGCTCCCATTCCGCCGGGGCGAGAAAAAGCGGTGCTCGGGTCACGTCGACAGGTCGTCCTTTTGCAGAGATTGCGAAGTATGTGTATTGCGTTTTGCGGCTATGCACTCACGTTCACAGCAGCCGGCGGTCAGGGCTGTCAGGTTCGTCGCGGCCCTCAAGCTGACTGCATCGAAAGTATAAGGGAGCCCATTCAGGCGGCGGCTGGTAGCGTGCCGTGCACAACAGGCCGCGCAGTGCCGGTTGCCCGGTCGTCACGTCGGCCAGGCCCGTTTCCACCAGGCCTTTTGGATTCTTGACCTTAAACAGCATTCGCCCGGAATGCTCGCGCTAGAGTTTCAAGCAACTAGCTCAAGCACGGGAGGCGCCGGTGGCCTGTTGCGAAGCAGGGGATGGCCGCGCCGCGCATTTCAATCAAGAATGATTCTCGTTTATGATTGGCCTGGCCGATTGACCCAACCTCTTATTTACCAGACATATGCGGTTTGACCCGATGCAACGTTTTTTCGGCTTGATGCTTGCCTGCATGTTACTGGCATTGCCGGTGCGAGGAGTCCCGGCCCAGGATGAAACCGCCGGCCGCCTGGTGCATCTGCTGGATTACATCGGTGTCGACTATGGCGGCGCCGTGGCCGACGGCCAGGTGTCGAGCGCGGCCGAATACGCGGAGATGCAGGAGTTCACCGCGAGCGTTGCGCAGCTGGTGCTCAGCCTGCCGAGTAAGCCAGGCCGCGAAGAGCTTGCCAGGGAGGCAAACGCGCTGCGCACCGCGGTGGACGACAAGGCTTCGGCCGCCGACGTGATCCGTATGACCGGGCAGCTGAAGGCGCGCATTGGCGAGCTTTACGAGTTGCGTCTGGCGCCGCAAAGGGCGCCCGACCTGGTTGCCGGTGCGCAGATCTATGCGGCGCAGTGCGCAGCGTGTCACGGTGCGCAAGGCCACGGCGATGGGCCGGCGGGGCAGGGCTTGGATCCGCCACCCAGTGATTTTCACGATCCCATCAGGCAGGGCTCACAGAGCCTGGCCATGCTCTACAACACCATCAGCTACGGCGTGACCGGAACCGCCATGGTCGGTTTCGGTTCCCTGTCCGAGCAGGAGCGCTGGGCGCTGGCCTTCTATGTAGGCAGCCTGCGCCACGATGCCGCCACGCGCCGGGCAGGCGAACTCGCCTGGCAGGACGGTTGCTGCAAGGACCAGTTTGCGGATTTGTTTGCGGTGGCGGGTGCGGTGCCGGATCAGGTCGGCGGATCGCCACAGCTTGCCGTGCTGGCCTATCTGCGCAGCACGCCGCTGGCGCTGCGCGACAGCCGTGGCGAATCGCTGGCATTGACCCGTCAACTGCTCCAGGAAAGCCTGGCTCAGTATCGCGCGGGCGACAGGGCGGGTGCTTACCGCACGGCCCTGGCGGCTTATCTGGATGGCTTCGAGCCGTTGGAACAAGTCCTGCAAGCGGTTGACCCGGCGCTCAAGCTGGAAGTGGAAGCGCGCATGATGGCGTATCGCGAGCCGCTGCGGGCGACCGGATCGCAGGCGGACGTCGAGCAGTTACATGCCGGCCTGGTGAAGGCGCTGGACCGGGTCGAGGCCGCGCTCGCGGCCGGCAATCTGGATGCCAAGCTGGCCTTTGCCAGCGCGTTTTTCATCCTGCTGCGCGAGGGGCTGGAGGCGGTGCTGGTACTGGCTGCGATGTTCGCCTTCCTGGGCAAGGCTGGCCGGCACGAGGCCTATCGCTACCTGCACATCGGCTGGGCCGGAGCGCTCGCCGCCGGCGTTGTTACCTGGGGGGTGGCCGCCTACGTGGTCACCATCAGCGGCGCGACGCGGGAACTGAGCGAGGGCTTCATTGCCCTGCTGGCGGCAGGCATTCTGTTCTACATGGGCTTTTGGCTGCACGACAAGTCACACGCTGATCGCTGGCAGGCCTATATCAATCAGCACCTTGGCTCCATGGGCGGTCGGTCGTTGTGGCTGCTGGCGTTCCTGGCCTTCATCGCGGTGTACCGGGAGGTGTTCGAGACCATCCTGTTCTTCCAGGCGTTGTGGCTGCAGACCACCCCGGCCGGGCAGAGCATGGTGCTGGTCGGCGCCCTGTCGGGCGCGGTCGTGCTGGCGCTGGTCAGCTGGGGTTTGCTGCGCCTGAGCACGCGCCTGCCGCTGGGGCTGTTCTTTGGTGCCAGCGCCCTGTTGATGTATCTGCTGGCCATCGTGTTCGCCGGCAAGGGCATCGTCGCCCTGCAGGAAGCCGGCACGTTGCCGATCAGCAGCATCGCTTTCCCGCGCGTGGACCTGCTGGGCATCTATCCCACGCTGCAAAGCCTTGGCGCGCAGGCGCTGCTGGTGATTGGTGCGGCGCTGCACTACGCACTGGCCCTGCGCAAACGGCGCGGGCCCTACAGCAAGGCCTGACAGTCGACGCTGTCTGCCGTCGGCAGCTCGGTCTCTACAGCCGGACCGGTGTCAGACCCAGGTCGCCGGCCCGCTCCAGGGTTGCCGGGCTGGTGATGACGGCCGTGTTGGCAAGCTGCGGCTTGAGGTAGGTTGATGCTACCCGGCGCAGGTCGTCCAGGGTCACGCCCAGCACCGTTTGTCGATAGGACTGACGCGCCTGCGCGGTGCGGCCGAACAGGCCGGCATGAAAGGCCTTGCGCGCCTCGCCGGCTGGTGACGCCGGCCGGTCAATACCGCCGATGACACCCAGGATGGCTTCCTCGACTGCCTGCGGTGGGTGCTCGTCGCCGTGCAGCCATTCCAGCGCGCGCCCGAAGTCGTTCAGCGTGTCCGCGAGGCGCGGGTCCCGGTAACTGTAAAACCTGAACGCCGCACTGTCGGCGTCGAAGCCGGCGCCGCCGCCATAGGCGCCGCCTCTCTCGCGAATAGCCGTGTGCAGGAAGCCATTACGCAGGTACCCGCCCAGCACCGACAACGCCGGAGCGTCCGGGTGACTCCAGGCCACAGCCGGGTAAGCACGGGCGCAAAAATTGACCTGCGTGTTGGTCGTCCAGGCCTGGGCTATCCGGCCATTGACGGGCGGTAGCGCCAGTGTTCGGGCGTTGTCACTTGGTTGCGCGCCGGTATCCAGCCATACCTGCGCCAGGCGCAAGGCGATATCCGGTTGTTGTTCGTCCTCGGCCACCATCAGGAACTGCAGCGGCGCCGCGGCGATGCTTTGACGCAGCTGTGCCAGCCGATCCGCCAGCCCCTTGAGCGCGGCCGGGTCGTTCAGGCTGTCGTCCAGCGCCTTGATAGCCTTGATAGCAGCCAGGCCCGACCACTGGTGTGCGAGGCGCGCCACCGGACTCATGGTGGCGCTGGCCGCGGCCATGGCCAGCGAATGACCGTTGCCGGTGACGGAGTTCTCGTCGCTCATGCGGATCTGGGCGACCAGCTCGCGCAGGCGGTCGAGTTCGTCAAAACGCGCCGTGTGCAGGGTCTCGTGCAGCAGCTTGGACAGCGCGCCGTGGTTTCGCACCAACGCTTTGCCAGACACCACGAACAGGCCACGGCTGGTCTGCGCATTCCCCGCCAGCGCACCCACGCTGGCGCTGGCGCTGATGCCGCCGGTAAGCGCCGCGTGCAGGGCCTGGGTTTGCGTATAGTCGCGGCCGCCTGCACCGACGTCGCTTATCGTCTCGGCCAGTAGCGGCAGAAGTTGCAGGGCATCGTCGTCCAGCGCCGGCAGATCAATCACGATCTGTTGGTAAACCAGACCGTTGGTCGGCTGGTCGTACCAGCTGGCCGGCAGGCCGGCGACCGGTTCGTGTACCACCGGGGGAATCTTGAGGGTCGGCGCGACGTCGGCTCGCGTGACCCGCGGCAGGATGTCCGGGTCGTCGTGTTGCGCCTGGCGATCGACCAGAGCCTTGGCCTGAGCCACGATGCGTGCGCTTTGCGTCGCATCCAGGTCGGCGCGCAGGGCGGCCAGGCGCGATTGTTCCTCGGCGTGCTCCCGCTCGGCCTGGGTGGCGTCGGGTTTCATGGTCAGACGCACGCGATGGGGGTTGTCCAGTAACCAGCGGCGCACCTCGCCCTGCACGAAGCCGGGCTCGGCAGCGGCGGTGCGCAGGCGCTCCAGTGCGGCATCGATGGCCAGCGCCTGCACCGGATCGCCGTGGTGCACAGCCTGCGGCAGAGCGTTCATGATCAGTTGCAGGCCATAGGGGTAGCGATCACCGCCGATCTCGCGCCGGCCAAGCTCGATCTGGTGCAGCATGGCCTCGACCTGCTCGGCCGGCACGCCGGTTTCGGCCACCTCGGCCAGCACCTCGAGGATCAGTTTTTCGACCGCCGCGGCGTGTTCGGGCTCCGAACCTTCCACGCCGGCCGCGAACAGCAACTCGCGCGCCGAATCATCCAGGCCACACAGGGGTGAGGGCGCGCTACCAAGCTCGGTGGTTTCGAGCGCGTGCATCAGCGGCGAGGACGAATTGTCCAGCAGCAGCCTTGAGAGCAGGTTAAGGCGCAGCACCTGGTCCAGGTCAGTCATGTCGCCCAGCAGCCAGCCGAGCACGATGTGGGTCTTGCGCGCGGTGTCGCCGTCCTCGGCGGCGTAGGTTTCTTCCACCACCCGCGGGGCGGCGTAGCGCTGTTCCGGCGGCACGCGCAGGTCGATGTCCAGGCGCTGAAAATGCCGCAGCGCGCGGTCCTCCATGATCGCCTGCTGGTCGGCGGCCGGGATGTCGCCGTAGGTGAAAAACGTCGCGTTGCTGGGGTGGTAATGGCGGGCGTGGAAAGCTTTCAGTTGTTCATAGCTCAGATCGGGAATGTGCTGCGGGTCGCCGCCGGAGTTGTGGTGGTAGGTGGTGGTCGGGTAGATCTCGCGTGCCAGCGCCTGCCACAGTGCCGATATCGGCGCGCTCATGGCGCCTTTCATTTCGTTGAACACCACGCCCTTGAAGGTGAGTTCCGAGTCCGGATTCTCGGCCTCGGCAAATTCCAGGCGGTGGCCTTCCTGGGCAAAATCGAGCGGATCGAGCGTCGGGAAGAACGCCGCGTCCAGGTACACGTCCAGCAGGTTGAAGAAGTCCTTGCGGTTCTGGCTGGCAAACGGGTAAGCGGTCCAGTCGCTGGCCGTCATGGCGTTCATGAAGGTGTTCAGCGAGCGGCGCAGCATCAGGAAGAACGGATCACGCACCGGGTAATGCCGGCTGCCGCACAGGGCAGTGTGTTCCAGGATGTGGGCAACGCCGGTCGAGTCCTGCGGCACGGTCAGAAAGGCCACCAGGAAGGCGTTGTTGTCGTCGGCGGCGGCCAGGTGGATGTGCCGCGCGCCGGTGATGCGGTGACGGTACTCCTCAACAGTGAGGTTGAGCGCTGAAACATGCTCGTTGCGCACGAGTTCGAAAGCGGGATGGGTCATGCCGTTGCCGTTGCTTTGGGGGGAGATGTGAACGGCAGTCAGTTTAGCAGCGGCCAGACCTTCGACAGCCGGCGCCGGATCGTGCCCGGCGCCGGTCGGGTTGATCAAGCCGCGGTCAGCATGGCCTCAAGGTCCGCCTGCGGCTCGCCGATGGGCGTCAGGCCGAAGGTATCCACCAGCACCTGAACCACGGCCGGGCTGAGAAAGGCCGGCATGCTAGGCCCCAGGCGGATGTTGCGCACGCCAAGGTGCAGCAGCGTCAGCAGCACGGCGACCGCCTTTTGCTCCAGCCACGACAGCACCAGCGACAGCGGCAGGTCGTTGACGCCGCAATCGAATGCATCGGCCAGCGCCAGCGCGATCTGGATCGCCGAGTAGCTGTCGTTGCACTGGCCAACGTCGAGCAGGCGCGGCAGGCCGCCGATGCTGCCAAAGTCGTGGTCGTTGAAGCGGAACTTGGCGCAGCCCAGCGTCAGGATGGCGCAGTCCTGCGGCACTTTTTCGGCCAGTTCGGTGTAGTAGTTGCGGCCCGGCTTGGCGCCGTCGCAGCCGCCGATGAGGAAGAAATGCTTCAGCGCGCCGGACTTGACCGCGCCGACCACCTGCTCGGCGGCGCCCAGCACGGCGTTGCGGGCAAAGCCGACCGTGATGCCGCGCTGCGGGCCGTCGGCCGCAAAACCCGGTGCCGCCAGCGCGGAATCAATCACCGGGCGGAAATTGCCGCCTGCGACGTGCGGCACGTCCGGCCAGCCGACCGGACCGCTGGTGAAGATGCGCGCCCGGTAGGCCGGCTGCGGCTCGATCAGGCAATTCGAGGTCATCACGATGGCGCCCGGAAAATCGGCGAACTCCGTGTGCTGGTTCTGCCAGGCGCTGCCGTAGTTGCCGGCCAGGTGCGGGAAGCGTTTCAGGCCCGGGTAGGCGTGCGCCGGCAGCAGCTCGCCGTGGGTGTAGACGTTGATGCCCAGCCCAGCGCTTTGTTCGAGCACCTGCTCCAGGTAGCGCAGGTCGTGGCCGCTGACCAGGATGGCCTTGCCGGCGCGCGGCGTGGTGCGCACCTCAGTCGGTTCCGGGTGGCCGTAGCGGCTAGTGGCGGCGGCGTCGAGCTGCTGCATGACGCGGTAGTTCAAGGCGCCGACTTCAAGCGAACGGGCGAGCAGGTCGTCCACGCCGGTCGGGTTGCCGGCCAGAAAATCCAGCAGCCGGTGGAATTCCGCATAGATGGTTGGGTCGTCCTGATCCAGCACATGGGCGTGCTCGAAATAGGCCGCCGCGCCCTTGACGCCGTACAGCACCATCGCGCGAAGACCGACCACATCGGCGCCGACGCGGTCCAGGCCGACCGTGATGGCGCCTGCCTTGGCCTTTTGCAGTAACTGATCCATGGCCTGGCCGGGGTCGCAGGCAGCTGGGCCGGCGAGTTGCTCCGGCGTCCGGCCGGCCTTGGCACAGGCCGCTTCGTAACAGGCCCTGGCGCGGTCGCGCATTGCCGCGGCCTGGGCGATCAGCGTTTCAAACCGCGACGGGTCGAAATTGACGTTGGTCAACGTGGTGAACAGGCTCTCGATCACGAACACGTCCACATCGTGATCGCGGGCGCCCAGCTGCGCCGCCCGGTGCGCGTACATCGACACGCCCTTGACCAGGTGGATCAGCAGGTCCTGCAGGTCGGCGGTGACGGCGTCCTTGCCGCAGGTGCCGACGGTGTTGGCGCAACCGTCGCCCCTGCGGGTGCGGGTGGTCTGTTCGCACTGGTAACAAAACATGGAAGCCTCCTGATGTGTCAGTCGCAACGGCCGCTTGGCCGGATACGCCGCGTGGCGTATTTCGAAGTTGCATTCTGGATACATCAATAAGCGCGGTCTTGATGCCAGTCAGGTTCGGTGGGCGGTCGCCAGTGCTCGCAGTGGGGCTTCGCCACATAATCGCCGCGAGCATCCCCGTCCGAACCGCAAAGCAACCGACACCGAATGCAACTGACGCTGTTTACCGATTTCTGCTTCCGGGTGCTGATCTATTTGGCCCAGCAGCCGCAGCGGCGCGTCACCGTCACCGAACTGAGCGATTACTACGGCATTTCCCGGCACCATCTGGTGAAGGTGGCGCACTGGCTGGGCCGTCAGGGCTACGTGACAACCAGCCGCGGCAGGCAGGGTGGTCTGTGCCTGGCGCGACCGGCGCCGGACATCGGTATCGGTCAGCTGGCACGCGCCACCGAGCCGGGCTTCGACCTGGTGGAATGTTTCGATTCGGCCACCAACACCTGCCGTATCCTGCCGCACTGCGGCCTGTCCGGCGTGCTGATGGGCGCGACACGGGCTTTTCTGGCCGAGCTGGATCGCTACACCTTGGCCGATCTTTCGGCGCGGCCGCTGCCGCTCCTGGTGTCGGCGCCAGATTAAGGGTCCTGTGGGTCGCGCCAGCTCAACACGGACACAGGGCACAGCTGCTCGTGTCGTTCGTAGAATGCCCGAGCGGCGCCCATCTTTGCGTCGACCATTGAGTGTCTCGCAAGACGATGCCGTGCCTGTCAGAAACTTTTACACTATTAAAAGATTCGAGTGGCCCCAGCATGGCATGCCAGTGTGGGGGTAGAGTCAACAATATGATTGATAAAGATAATAAATTCTTGAATAACTTCTGGCGCAGAGTTTGCTTAAAACATTAGCTAGTACTAATGACCGATGCGCGGGCACGAGTTTTAGTGCTGACCACCATCTAAGTTCTTGGAGCAGAAGCATGAAAGGGAAATTCAAGCTGGTCGCCTTGAGCGCAGCCTTCGTTTTCGCGCAAGCCGCCTCGGCGTTCGTTGTCTTCCAGGACAATTTCGACACCGAGACCCCAGGGCTTAACGCGACGCCAAGTCAGTGGACGGTTAGCAACGGAACGGTAGACATCATCGGTCGCAAGGGGTCGGTCAGTTTCTTTGATCTGCGCCTCGGCAATGGCCTGTATATAGACCTCGACGGCAGCACCAACGATGCCGGCGTCATGACCTCGACTGCGTTGACGCTGACCCCTGGCGTGGTCTACACACTTGTTTTCGATCTCTCCGGTTCGTTGCGGAATAATGGCAACAATACCGTGCGCGCCGGCATGGATTTTAACGGCGATACCGTGTTTGACCTCTACCTTGACGTCACGCTTGCCAGCACGGCACCGTTCGCCCAATTCAGCATTGCATCGTTCACCGTGGCATCACTCACCAATGTTGCCCATATCGTGTTCGATCACAGTGGCGGCGACAACGCAGGTCTGTTGCTTGATAGGGTGCTCTTGACCGGACTAACGACGCCGCCGCCACCTCCGCCACCTCCGCCTCCGCCTCCGCCTCCGCCTCCTCCAGGGGGCGTCGTTCCCGTGCCGGCGTCCGTGGTTCTGTTCGGCAGTGGGCTCCTGGGGCTGGTACTCGTGCGTCGTCGCAGGGCTTGATCGGCGATTTGTCGAGTTTCTTTACACTTCCTTGGCGGCGCTTGGGCCGCCATTCTTAGTCCGAGCCGTCGGTAATCCGGGCAGCGTGTTCTGGTTCATTGGCCAGACTGCTGTTCCGCCCCGTAACCCGCATTTTTCCGTGTACCCTCGGGTTCCAGTGCACATCAGCCAGTCCGCGTTGCTGATTGCTGGCCCGCGAGTCCGGGAAACGGCGTACGCGATTGATTTGATGAGCGGCGTCAGGTGCCCGACATCGGCTTTCCGCTCGCGGCTGTGGGCGGTCTTGTCGGGGCGGCGCAGTCGGATTCGGCCCATTTCAAAACAGTACCCGGAGCATGGTTAGTCCACTGCAGGCCCAGTTGCTGAAGGCCGGTCTGGTCAAGGCCGACCAGATCAAGAAAGCCGAACGACAGAAACGGGACGCGGCCAAACGCGGTACCCAAACGCCTGACCTGGCCGGGCAGGTTGCCGAGGCCCAGCAGCAGAAGGGGGAAAGCGACCGGCTGCGCAATCGCGAGCAGCAGGATGAGCGGGAGCGCAAGGCACGCGCCGCGCAAATCCGCCAGCTGATCGAAACCCAGCGCCTGGACCGCAGCGACGGCGAGTCAGCGTATCAATTCGTCGACGACGGAAAGGTCAGAAGAATCCCCCTGCACGAGGCACAGCGCGTGCAGGTGGTTAACGGCACGATCGCCGTGGTCAGGATGGGTAACAGCTACGAACTGGTGCCGCTGGCGACGGCCGAAAAAATCGCCCAGCGCGACCCGGCCTGTGTGTTGGTCTGCAATGCCCTGTCCGGCCCGCCAGCAGATGCGCCGCCCGACGATCCTTACGCGGAGCATCCGGTGCCTGATGACCTGACGTGGTAGGCAGGCGAGGCGCGTTAAGGTAGCCAACGGCCTGCGATCGGGGGTCTACGCCAGCGCCGGCATCACCTTGTCGCGCATGCGCGACATATGGCCTTCGACCAGATGTTCGGCCAGCCCTCCCACTCGCGTCCAGCCGAGCACGTGATTGATGCCGAACGCCTCACGCAGCCCCTGCATCTGTTCGATCATGTAGTCGGCGTCGCCGCAAAACACCGCCCCGTGAGTCACCAACTGGTCCCACTGGATGTCGCTGAGCAGGTCGCGGACGCCCTCGTAGCCCTCGTAGCCAGGGATCGATTTTTGCCCGACCTTTGGCGCCACGTACTTGCCCAGGTGCTGGAAATACCAGGTCACCGGCTCGGCGAATTCCAAGCGCGCTGATTCGTTGGTCTCGCCGCAGTACATGGCGCACAGGGCCGCGATTTCGTGCTGCGCCGGGTCGTGGCCGTGCTGTTCCAGCGCCTGCCAGTAGCGCTGGATGCCGTCGCGAGCCACTTCCAGCGAGCCGCCGAACACCGGCGAGCACAGTAGGTTGAGGCCATAGCGGCCGGCCTTCTCGAAACTGCTGTCGGAAATCGCCGCCATCCAGATCGGTGGACGTGGCTTCTGCAAGGGTCGCGGGCGAACCGAGACGTTGTCGAACCGGTAGTGTGGGCCGTGATGGCTGAAGGTCTCCTGCGACCAGGCCTTCAGGATGATCTCGATGGACTCGTCGAACAGTTCGCTGCTGCGCGACTGGTCGACGCCGTAGCCGACAAACTCGCTTGGCTGATAGCCGCGGCCGACGCCCAGCTCGATACGGCCGTCGCTGAGCAGGTCCAGCATCGCGAATTCTTCCGCCACCCGCAACGGGTGGTGAAAGGGCAGCACCACCACGCCGCTGCACAGGCGGATGCGGCTGGTGGTCTGCGCCACGGCCGCCAGCGCCAGGGCCGGCGAGGCGCAAAAACCGTACTCGCTGAAGTGGTGTTCGGCCGTCCACACGGAGTGGAAGTTGTAACGCTCGGCGGCCTCCATGATCTCGATCTGTTCCTTCACCATCTGCTGCTCGCTGCGTCCACCGGCAGTCTCGAACAGATGTAGTAGTCCGAATTTCATTGTTACTCCGTGTGCTTGTCAGAGCGTTATGGCGCTCCGCGGCGTTTCATGCGCTCACTGACGCGGCCTGCTCCGGTTCGAGCACAAAGCCCTCGTAGCCCTTGGCGGCGACCTGGGACAGTTGCTGGAAGTACCGCGGCCCGCCCATGTGTACGGCGAACTGCCGGTGTTTGCCGGGGATGTTGGCGCCTGTGTACCAGGACTCGGTGAGCGGAAACAGCGTGTGACTGGCCGCCTCGGCGACTTCTTCACCCCAGGCGATTTCCACCCCCGGCGCCGGTTCGATCACGCCCAGGCGATGCTCGCGCAGGTAGCGGATGCAGTCGCGGATCCACTCGCCTTCCAACTCGGCGCCCAGGGGCATGTTGAACAGCACGGAGGGTGTTTCCGGGCCGTGGATCATGAACAGATTCGGAAAGCCGGGGATGGCCATGCCCAGGTAGGTGTTGAAGCGTTCGGCCCATTGTTGTTTAAGCGTCACGCCGCCCCGACCCCGCGGGTTCAGGTTTTGCAGGGCACCGGTGATGGCGTCGTAACCGGTCGCCAGGACCAGCATGTCGAGCGCGTGTTCGCCGCTGCGGGTGCGCACGCCGCCGGGCGTAATGGCCTGGATCGGGTCGTCGCGCAAGTCCACCAGAGTGACGTTGGCGCGGTTGAAGGTCTCGTAGTAGCCGGAGTCTAAAATCTGCCGCTTGGTGCCGATCAGGTAATCGGGCATCAGTTTTTTGGCGATGGTGGGGTCGCGCACGATCTGGCCGATCTTGGAGCGTACGAAATCCGCCAGCGTGTGATTTGCCGCCTGCTCGAACAGGATGTCGTGGTAGGAGTCAAACGCGATGCCCAAGCCGCCCTTTTGCCAGTGCGTCTCGTACAGCGCCTTTCGCTGTTCGGGCGTGTCGTCCAGGGCCGAGCGGGTACTGGGCACAAACGGCGCCCCGAATGGGGACTCGATCATCTGCTGACGGACCTGCGGCCAGTTGTCCCGGGTCTGGCGCGCAACGGCGGGGTCCAGCGGGCGGTTGCCAGCCGGAATGGTGTACTGCGGCGTGCGCTGGAACACCGTCAGGTGCGCGGCCTCGCGGGCTATGATGGGGATGGCCTGCACGCCGGACGAGCCGGTGCCGATGATGCCAACCCGCTTGCCCGTGAAATCCACTTTTTTGTGCGGCCAATGGCCGGTGTGGTAACACGCGCCGGCGAAGCTATCCAGGCCCGGAATGTTCGGACGGTTGGCGGCCGACAGCGTGCCCACGGCGCAGATCAGGAACTGCGCGCTGACGCGGGCGCCGTGGTTGGTCTCGACCGTCCAGCGCTGGGCGGCTTCGTCGTACTGCGCGGACGTGACGCGGGTTTGAAGCTCGATGTCGCGGCGCAGGTCGAACTTGTCAGCCACGAAGTTGAGGTACGCCAGCACCGCCGGCTGATCGGGCTGGGTTTCGGCCCAATCCCACTCGCGCACCAGTTCTTCGGAAAAGGTGTAGCAGTAATACGGCCCACCGGGAAAATCGACCCGCGCGCCGGGATAGCGATTCCACGACCAGGTGCCGCCGACGCTGGTCGCGTCGTCGTAAACCCGTGCCGACAGGCCCAGTCCGCGCAGCAAATGCAGCGCGTACATGCCGCCAAAGCCAGCGCCGATGATGATGGCGTCCAGCGCCTGTGCGCGGGCGGCGGAGGCCTGTTGAGTCGATTGCTCGGGCATGTGGCTCCTCCGGTTGGGGTCATATGTTGGGTGCCGTGACCGGTCGGCGGCAGTGTGTGTCAGATCCCGATCACCCGCCTGGGCGCTGCGGCACGGCGCGCATCGCAACATGCCCACCTCGAAAACACGGTCATGCCCGCGTGGCGGGCATCCAGTTGCCCGGGTCCGCTGGGCTCCCGCCACCTTGGGGGCGGCAATACGGGGGTTTTTCGAGGCGACCGTTGTGTTGAGCATTCAGAATCATAACCCCAGCTCTGCTTGCGCCCCATCGGGCGCCAGGGATGCGTCGTCGTGCGTCGGCGGCCTGCCGTGTGGCCTGGCCTCGCGCCTTTGTCCAGTCGTGGCCTCGACCTTGCATGAAAACGTGAATTACTCATCGGCTGACTCTGGTTGAGCGCCAGCCGGATGTCGTCGACGACTTTGCGATCCAACTGCGTCCGAAACAGTTCGCGGTAGGCGACTTGCCTTTCCGCATCGTCTCTCCCGGCGCGGGAAGATAGGCCTGATAGTCTTCTTCGCGAAAGAAGCAGCGTTCCCGGTTATGCCCGCGCTGCACGATGTGCTGGGGTACGCCATCAAGGTGAATGCGCGGGCAGCAGGGCATGCGACAACGCTAAGGGAACCACTGATTTATTCCCCGCGCGGCGGCCTGTGGGTGTCAGCCTTTGCGATAATGAGCGCCCACACAGTGTCCGCGGGAGCCTGAGCGATGCAAGCGAGTTTCTCTGATCTGGAATACGCCAGCAAGAAGAAGCAGACGCGGCGTGACCGGTTCCTGGCGCAGCTGGATACGCTGACGCCGTGGGTGGCGCTGGTGGCGGCCATCGAGCCGTTCTATCCGAAGGGGCGCGGCGCCGGTCGCCCGCCGATCGGCCTGGAACGGATGCTGCGGATGTACATAGCGCAGCAGTGCTTCGGGCTGTCGGATGAGGGCATCGAGGACGCGCTGTACGACAGTCAGGCCATCCGCCGGTTTGTCGGTGTTGATCTGGCGCGCGAGGCGGCGCCGGATGCCACCACGCTGCTGAAGTTCCGCCGCCGGCTGGAGGAGCACGACCTGACCGGTGCGATCTTCCAGACCATCAACGCGCACCTGGCCCAGCAGGGCCTGCTGCTGCGCGAGGGCACGCTCATCGACGCCACCCTGATTGCCGCACCGCCATCGACCAAGAACCGGGACCGGGCGCGCGACCCGGATATGCATCAGGCGAAGAAGGGCAACCGGTGGCACTTTGGCATGAAGGCGCACATCGGGGTCGACCTGGACTCGGGGCTGGTGCACACGGTGGTCGGCACGGCCGCCCACGTGGCCGACGTGACCCAGGCGCACGCCCTGCTGCATGGGCGGGAAACCGCCGTGCTGGGCGATGCCGGCT
>NZ_JBFIII010000039.1 GCF_041601295.1 Immundisolibacter sp. | reverse complement strand
TGGCGCCGGCTTTTTTTGTATGCCCGGCAGCGGCCGCGCGCCTAACCGAAGCGACCATCCAGGAAATCGAGCACCAATTGGTTGAAAGCCTGCCGCTGTTCGATCTGAATCCAGTGCCCGCAATGGTGAAACATATGCAGCTGGGCATTGGGCATGCGCTCGGCCACGTACTGACTGGTGCTGGTCGGAATGAAGAAATCCTCCCGCCCGTGCGTCAGCAAGGTCGGGTGAGGCATGGCCCGCAGCTCATGCTCCGGGACCACAAAGGCGTCGACGTGCACCTGGGCGTCACCTGAGAACATGCGCTCAAACTGGCTGCGAATGCGCTCTTGCATCACCAGACCAAAGCGCTGCTTGGCAATGGCGTCGACATCGGCACCCAGTACCCCGGGGTTATGCAGGAACTTGCTCACCAGGTAGGCAAGTTCCTCCTCGGTACCGATACGGTAATAACCCCAACCGCGCTGCAAACCCGGCGTCGCGGTAAACGGCGCGCCCACCGCACCCATCAGCACGACCCGCTCGAAGCGTTGCGGGTGGCGCCGCAGCAGCTGCAAGCTCACCCCTCCGCCCATGGAATTGCCCACCAGATGCGCCTTGGCGATGCCAAGCCCATCCATGAGGGCAATGATCTGCGCCGTCCACTCCTGTATCCAGGCCGCCGCTCCGATGGGCGGCTGATGGTGCTGACTTTCACCAAAACCGGCAATATCCGGCGCAATCGCCCGGTAGCGCTCACCCAGAAACGGTAGCGCATACACCCAGTTGGATATAGCGTTCGCGCCTGGCCCGGAGCCGTGAAGCAGGATCACCGGGTTGGCGTCGGCGGCGCCACAGTGGTGGTAAAACGTCTCGAAACCGCCTGTCGGCAAACGGCTGTTCAGGACTTCCATCGCGTATTTCCTCGGGTGTCGGAGCAGCAGACCGGTGCAATGGTAACGCTACGCCGCAGCGCCCCGATCAGTTGATCGTGCTTCAGACGGCCGGCAGCACCTGCATCAACAGTACCTGCACCGCGCCGATCAGACCGCCCAGAAACACGCCAAACCACGTAATGGCGCGAAACTGCTTGCGCGAGAAGCCCAGCACCAGGGCCTCCAGTTCGGCCAGGTCAAGCGTGTCGATGCGCATGCGAATCCGCTCGCGAATATGGTCACCATCCGGCCCGGCGGCACGCGCCAGGGTATCGATTTCGCGCAGCAACACATCGCCAGCCATGCCTTTTGCCATCGTCAGCATCGCCGGATTGGCGCCCAGCACACCCCCTAACTGGTCAACCATCGCAACCACCTTTTCCTTCAGCGCGGCGCGCAGTTGCTCAGTCAGAAAAAGATCGACAACCTGATCACCATCAAGCACATGAGCGGTAAACGTATCGGCGATAGCGAGCGCGATATGGTGACGCTCACGCGGAATAAGCCCGGGGGTCAGAGGTAGCTGCACGCCGGCGATCCGCCACGGCGTATAGGGTCGAAACAGCATCCGGATGGCGACATCGTTAGTCACGCCACCGATCACCGCGCCGACCAAAGGCGGCAGCACCCAGCCAGCCCATGCCATCATCCCAGTGCTTCCCGCAGCCGACGGGCGGCCGGCGATGCTTCCTCGTCTGTCGGTCCTGACATGACACGATTCCTTCCAGCGTGTTTGGCTTCATAGAGCGCCGCGTCGGCCGCTTTTATCAGATCGTCCGACAGGCAACCAGCGTCCGGACGCAAGCTCGCCACCCCCACACTGATCGTCACTACGGGGTGAATCGCTTCGGGCGCGTGCGCCATCTTCATGCGCTCGACCGTCAGGCGCACCATTTCGGCGACTGCTGTCGCTCCGCTCATATTCGTCAACGGCAGCAGCACCGCGAATTCCTCGCCGCCGATGCGTGCCACCAGATCGCCAGGACGGTGCACGACCTGGCGTACCGCTGCGGCCAGGCGCCGCAGGCAGGCATCCCCCTCGGGATGACCAAAATGGTCGTTGTAGCGCTTGAACTCGTCCACGTCGAAGATCAGCAAGGCTACCTCGCCATTAAGACGCAGTGCGCGCTGCCATTCCCCACCCAGGGTTTCGTCGAAGTAACGCCGGTTGGCCAGCCCGGTGAGCTGGTCAAACCGGGCCAAACGGGCAAATTCCATCTGCATCTGCAGGCCATCTATATAGGTACGCCGCAGGTCCAGCCCCGCCAATCCGCTCGCACAGGCCAAAAGCAACAAAGCGCCCGCTGCGGCCGGCAGGGGCGCGGGACCGAGCAGCGCGAGTGCGAGCGGCGCGACCAGGGCGGCTGACAAGAGCCACAGAAATGCTCTTTCCAGGCGTGCGAGCGCGGGAAACTCCACCAGGATCGCGGCACCGAGCACCACCCAGGCGAGAACTTGTTGTACCTGCGGTGCGCGCGCAACCAAAAGCACGCTGCCGATACCCCAGACCAGACCGGTCACCAGCGCCGCGTTGGTGTAATACCCACGCCAGCGCACCAGCAACTCATCGCCGACGCGCTGCCGCTTGAAACGCACCACCAACAACAGGCGACCACCGGCAATCAACAGATGTGCGAGCACCCAGGCAGCCGCGGCAGTCGCGGATAGCCTCGGCGAAAGTAACCCCGCCAAACCACAGGCGCACAGCAAACTGAGCAGGGCCGGCGACATGCCGCGGCGAAACAGGTCCACCACCTCACGTCGCAAGTAACCGGCTCGACTTGCATCACCTTCCGGGGGACCGGCCGAATCCACCACCAGACTGTCCGCCAGCGCCTTGTGGGTCAGTATCTTGGCCGTTGGCGTCATGAACTGTTCATCACTGCGACCCGGTGAGCCCAACCTCAAACAGGCTGTCGAGGTCGTGACGGGAATAAGCACGAAACGCGAGCAAGGTCTCGGTACGAACGATGCCCGGGAGGACCGCCAGTTTCTCGGTCACCAGGTGCGCCAGATCGTCCGCCTCCACGACCCGGGCGATCGCCACCAGATCCAGCCGGCCACTGACCGAATACACCTCGGATATCCCAGGCAGGTCGGCCAGCGCCTGCGCCAGCCCGGTCACCTGACCACGTTCGGCTTCAACGAATATGAACGCGGTAATCATCTCAGGAGGCTCCAGCGGACCCGGCCACGGCAGGCGGCACCGTCAGTGCCCGGCGTATCGCCGGTAGCAGCGCAAAGGCCGGGAAGCACAGGAAGAACGTGAGCAAGAAATAACCTCGATATCCCATGGCTTCGACCCCAAACCCGCTGGCAAAACCGGCAAGCGCGCGACTGAGCGCGAACAGCGACGACAGCAACGCATACTCGCTGGCCGCCTGACGCGCATCCACCATCGCCATCAGGAAAGCCAGAAACGCCGCCGTGCCCAGCCCCCCCGTGAACGATTCCAGCATGCTAGCTCCGTACAAAACCGGCGGCGACACGACCCCAGTCTGCGCCAGATGGGCCACATACACGTAGCCCAGATTGGATACTGCTTGCAATAGGCCAAGCGACCATAAAGCTGTAAAAACACCCAGGCGGTGGGTCAGCAAGCCACCGAGCACACCTCCTGCCACGGACAATACCAGCCCGGCGTTGACCGAAATGAGACCAATTTCACTTGCGCTGAAACCGGCATCGACCCAAAACGGTTTGACCATGAAACCCATGGCCGCGTCACCGAGCTTGAAAGTGAGCGCAAATGCCAGAATCGCCAGCATATGAGGGCGCGCCAACATCGACGCGAACGGAGCCACTGCGTCAGACGCCACCCGAGGCGCTGCCTGTATCGCGGCCAGCAGCAGCAGACCGCCCGCCGGCAACAGCAAGGCCAGATCACCGCGCGCGCCCCACCACTGCATCTGACGCCCGGCCAACCACAACAGGGCCAGTAGCAACGCCAGCGCGGCATAGGCAACCCGGGGTTCCCGCATCAGCGCCCAGGCATCCCGCAGGCGTGGCGCCGGGCCCACGCGCGGCGCCTCGGCGGGGGCTGCCCGACACATGACAGACACGGCCACGAGCACCGCCGAGGTCGCGAGCCAGGTGCCTGCCCAGCCGACCCGGTCGCTGAGCATCAACAAGGCGCCCGCCGCCAGCATGCCCACCCGGTACAGCGCGATACGCACGCCGTTGGCCAGGCCCAACTCGGCGCGCGGTATGCGCTCCACGGTGTAGGCATCAATGGCGATGTCGTTGGTCGCCGACAACAGGGCGAATACACCGACAATCAGCCACAACGCCGGCTGCGTCGGATCCAGCCCGGCCAATGCAGCAACGCTCAAGGCCATCAGCAGATTGGCCGCCTGCATCCAGCGGCGGTGACCGCGCCAGGCATCGACGGCAGGCGCCCATAGCACCTTGAAGGTCCAGGCCAGGCTCAGCAGCCCGAGCACCCCGATCTGGCGCAGATCCACCCCGTGCTGGCGAAAGTACACCGGCAGCATGTCAAGAAAAATGCCAAACGGCAGGCCCTGGGCGAAGTACAGCAGCCCAACCCAGAACAGCCGCGAGCGCAGCAGAGGGTTAGATCCGATCACGCGGACGCGTCCGGCGCCTGGGGAGCAAACCAGGCCAGCGCTTCGTGTAGTCCGACGACGCCGCCGACTATGATCAGCGCCGGCCCATCCAGGTCCTGCGCACGGTGCGCCAGATCGGCAAGAGTGGCGATGACCACACGCTGACGCAAGGTCGTGCCCTGGGCAATCGCCGCTGCCGGTGTCGTGGCGTCCCTGCCATGAGCAATAAGCGCATCGCAGATCGCCGTCAGGGCACCCAGGCCCATATACACCACCAGCGTGCCGCCGAGTGCCACCAACTGCGGCCAGGGCAGGTCCACGCTACCGTCCTTCAAATGGCCGGTGACAAACACGCACAACTGCGCGTGGTCACGGTGCGTCAGTGGAATGCCGGCGTACGCGGCGCAACCGCTGGCGGCGGTCACCCCGGGCACGACCTGGAATGGAATCCCCTGCGCGGCCAGGGTGGCTATCTCCTCGCCACCACGCCCGAACATGAACGGATCGCCGCCCTTCAGACGCAACACCCGCTTGCCCTCGCGCGCCAGGCGTACCAGCAGGGCGTTGATATCTTCCTGAGGCAGGGTGTGCTGACTGGCCCGCTTGCCGGCATCGATGCGCTGCGCCTCGCGCCGCACCAGGTCCAGAATTTCCGGCGCCACCAGGCGATCGTAAATCACCACATCCGCCTGCTGCAGCAGTCGCAGCGCGCGAAACGTCAGCAGGTCGGGATCACCCGGCCCGGCGCCGACCAGATAGACTTCGCCCACACCAGCGCTGGGGCCCACGCGCTCCAGCAAGCGCTGGAGCAGTTGCTGCGCGCGCTCCTGCTGACCGGACAACGCCAGCTCGGCCACCGGTCCCTGTAGGGTATCTTCCCAGAAGCGGCGGCGGGCAATCGGATCGCTGATGCGCTCGCGCACCCGCCCGCGCACCCCGCCCACCAACTCGGCAAGGCGGCCATAAGCCGTCGGGATCAACGTCTCCAGCCGCGCGCGCAACAAGCGGGTGAGTACCGGTGCGCGACCACTGGAGCTGACCGCGGCAATCACCGGCGAACGATCCACCACCGCCGGCATAATGAAACTGCACAGTGTCGGCGTGTCCACCACGTTCACCGGCAATCCGCGCACCTTGGCCAGCGCCGCCACCTGGGCATTGACCGCCGCATCGTCCGTGGCGGCGATCACCAGGGTCATCCCGTCGAGGTCCGAGTCCATAAACGGCCGCTGGCGTAGCTCAACCTCACCGGCCAGTGCCTGCAGCTCGTCAACCAGCGTTGGTGCCACCACAACTGCGCTGGCCCCGGCGCGGCGCAGCAAGGCCAGCTTGCGCGCCGCCACCGACCCGCCCCCCACTACCAGGCAAGGGCGAGCACGCACGTCCAGAAATATGGGCAGATAGTCCATGGCTCACCGCGCGCCGTCGGCGTTGCACAAACCTCGGCAGTGCGGGCGCAAAAGTTGCCTCAAAACGGTCGTGTATAGTGCCGGACCGCTCACCAACACGCGCTGGAGGACCCGCGACATGAATCTCGAACTGGCCGAGAAAGTGGTCGTGATCACAGGTGCTAGCAAAGGTATAGGCCTCGCAACCGCCCTCGGCTTCGCCAGCGAGGGCGCCCACTTGTTGTTGGCAGCGCGTGACGAAGATAGTCTCATGGCCGCCGCCGCGGCAGCCAGTGCCGCCGGTGCGCCGCAAGCGGCAACCGCCGTGTGCGACGTTACCGTCGACAGCGACGTCGCGCGGCTGATGGGCATCGCACGCGAACGTTACGGGCGCATCGACGTGCTGGTCAACAACGCCGCCGGCAAACTGCCGGCCGGTGAGTTCAGCGATATAACTGACCAGGACTGGCTGGCCGGCTGGAACCAGAAACTGCAATGCCACATCCGCGCCTGCCGGGCCGCTTACCCCATCATGCGGGCGCAGAAAAGCGGCGTCATCGTCAACGTGCTGGGCACTGCCGCGCGCAACCCCAAACCATCCTATATGTCGGTCGGCATCAGTAACGCCGCACTGTATAACTTCACCAAGAGCTTTGCCGACCTGTGTGCCCCGCAGGGCATCCGCGTGCTGGGCGTGGCGCCGTCCGGCGTGACGACCGACCGCTGGACGCGCTTGATCAACTCACGCGCACCCGCAGAAGGCAAAACGCCCGAACAGCTCCAGGCCGAGATCGATGCCGCGCTGCCGCTCGGCCGCATGGCCCGCCCCGAAGACGTGGCCGACGCCATCTGCTTTGCGGCATCAGCGCGCGCGTCCTATATCTGCGGCAGCATCATCACGGTGGACGGTGGCAGCACCCAGGGTGTCTATTTGTAGTTCAGCGACCAGGTTCGACGAACGCCAACAACCCGCGCGACGCCAGCCAGGCACGGGCATCCTCGGCATCCTGCTCGAACCAGGCCCGCGCCGACCCGAGTCGAAAGCTGTAGCCCCAGGCGTCCATGTCCTGCCACATGCGCTGCCGGCCAAGGCCAGGCACACGATCCGCCAGCAGAACCTGCAAGTAACAGACCGCGCATTCTTCAATGTCATCGCTGCCGGCATCGGTATGCAGGCCGGTCCGCCGAACCGCGTCCAGGCACAGCCAGTGGCTGGCCTCGTGCAGCGCCGAATGCAGCGGCGTATCCGGCCGCAGGTACAACACGCCACCGATCAAACCGGCTTCCTCGTCCCGCCAGTAGCTACCGGGTATCACCACGCCCGCCGGCAGCGGTTCAAGCGCCAGGCCATACTCACCCAGCACAGCGCGCAGGTCCGCAGCGTCGACATCCGCCAGACGCAGCACAGCTGCTTTCATGACGGCTTTCGCGAAACATACAGGGCGACGTGATCGGCGATCGGCTGGGTCGCGGACTCGATCAGGCCGGCGTTCGCCGAGAGTGCAAGCACCTGCTGCGTGCTGAGGCGCGCCGCCAGCGGCGGCCCAGGCGGTGGCGGCACCGGCAGAAACTCAACCACCGCCATCAGTCCGCCCGGCCGCAACACGCGGGCAACCTCGATCACAAGTCGCGCCGCGACACCGCTCGCCCGCAGATGGTGCAGAACCAGCGACAGCAGGACGCCGCCCACGGCGCCATCCGCAACCGGTAACGGAGCGCCCAGATCAGCCTCCAGCGCCAATAGTGGGAGTCCTTGCCCATGCTGGCCCAGCCAACCCAGGCCGGCTCGCCAGCGGTCGATCGCCAGCACCGGCGTGCCGCCACTGGCCAGCGCCAGACTCCAGTTCCCCACCCCACAGCCCAGGTCGAGCACCTGACCGGGACCGCCCAGCGCAGCCAGCACCGGCGTCCTGTCGACGAAACTGAAACTGCTGTGCTTGCCGGAGGCCGTAGGCGCCACGGCAGCATCATCGGACGGCTGCATTTAGAATGTCGGTTGCTTGCGTAGTACGGCGCGCATGTTAAACGCCGTTCCTTCCTGACATCCGACGCCCATGTTCGACAGCCTTTCCGCCCGTCTGGAAACCGCCGTGCGCCGCCTGCGCGGCCAGGCCTACCTGAACGACGACAACATCGCGGACGCCCTGCGCGAAGTACGCATGGCCCTACTCGAAGCGGACGTGGCGCTGCCGGTAGTACGCAGCTTCGTCGAGCAGGTACGCGAGGAGGCCATCGGCCGGGACGTGGCCAAGAGCCTCAACCCAGGCCAGCTATTGGTCAAGCTGGTCCACGAGCGCCTGGTCCGCCTCATGGGCAGCGAGAACGCGGCGCTCAACCTCGGTGGGCCAGCGCCGGTGGTCATCCTTATGGCCGGCTTGCAGGGCTCGGGCAAAACCACCACCAGCGCCAAACTGACGCGCCGGATCCTGGAACAGAGCAAGAAGTCCGTCATGCTGGTCAGCGCCGACGTCTACCGGCCAGCCGCCATCGAACAGCTGCGCATCCTTGCCGGGCAGGTCGGTGCCCAGTTCTTCCCGAGCGACGCCAGCCAAAAACCGGTCGACATCGCCACCCGCGCGCTGGCCGAGGCGCGGCGCCGGGCCATCGACGTGGTGATCGTCGACACCGCCGGGCGGCTGCACATCGACGCCGACATGATGGCGGAGATCACAGCCATACATGCGGCCATACGGCCGCTTGAGACGCTGTTCGTGGTCGACGCCATGACCGGCCAGGACGCCGCCAATACCGCCAAGGCATTTCACGACGCGTTGCCACTGACCGGCGTCATCCTGACCAAGGCCGACGGCGACGCGCGCGGCGGGGCCGCCCTGTCCATCCGCGAGATTACCGGCGCGCCAATCAAGTTCCTGGGTATCGGCGAGAAGGTCGACGCGCTCGAGCCTTTTCACCCGGAACGTATTGCCTCCAGCATCCTGGGCATGGGCGATGTACTGACCCTGGTCGAGCAGGTCCAGCGCAACGTCGACCAACAGCAGGCCGCGCAGCTCGAAGACAAGCTGCGCCGCGGCAAGGGCTTTGACTTCAACGATTTTCGCGATCAGCTGAAAATGGTGCAGAGCATGGGTGGCGTGGGCAGCCTGCTCGACAAGCTGCCCGGCATGGGCGGCGTCAGCGCCCAGGCGCGCGAACAGATGGCAGACGGTAAGCAGTTGGTGCGCACCGAGGCCATCATCTGCTCCATGACCGCCAGGGAGCGGCGCTTTCCGAATCTGATCAACGGCTCGCGCAAGCGGCGCATCGCCGCCGGCTCCGGCGTCCAGATACAGGACGTCAACCGCCTGTTGAAGCAATTCGAACAAAGCCAGAAGGTGATGAAAAAACTCACCCGCCCCGGAGGAATGAAAAAAATGATGCGCGGCATGGGCTCCATGCGCGGACAGTTTCCCGGTCGTGGTTGAGTTTAAGCCGTCGCGGCAATAAAATTCCCCGTTTGCCGCGACCGGCCCTGTCGGCGAGGCGCTCAATGCAGCAGCAGGAACCCACCCATGGTTACCATTCGCCTTGCCCGTGGCGGGGCCAAGAAACGGCCGTTCTACCGCGTGGTCGTGACTGACAGTCGCAACCCGCGTGATGGCCGCTTCATCGAACAGATTGGGTTCTTCAATCCGATCGCCACCGCCAACGAAGTACCGACCAAACTCGATCTGGAACGGGTGGACTACTGGCTCGGCGTCGGCGCCAAGACCAGCGACCGAGTGGCGGCGCTACTCAAGCAGTGCCGCAAGGCCGCCGCTGCCGTCTGAAACGGGCGCGCCCAGCGGCGCGCCACAGCAGCCGGTAGTCATCGGGCGCATCGGCGCCCCGCATGGCCTGCGAGGTTGGTCGCAGGTATGGTCCTACACCGACCCACCGCAGGGTCTGCTGGGGTATACCAGCCTGGTCGGCACGCGGGGCGGCAAGACGCGCAGTTTCAGCATCGTCGAAGGTCGCATGCAGGGTGAGCGTGCAATGCTGCGTTTTGCTGGCGTCGATGACCGAGACGCCGCCGCCGCGCTCACCGGTTACGACTTGTCGGTGGAACGCGCGGCACTGGCCCCGACGCCGCCAGGCTCTTACTACTGGCACGATCTGCTGGGCCTTGCGGTGATCACGGTGGACGGAATTGCGCTGGGGCGGGTGCAACAGTTGATACAGACCGGCGTACACGACGTGCTGGTGGTGCAGGGCGAACGCGAGCGACTGATCCCGTTCGCGCTGCCGCAAGTGGTTAAGAAAGTGGACATTGATTCCGGTTATATCGAGGTCGACTGGGACGCGGAGTATTGAACACCGATGCGCATCGACGTCGTGACCCTGTTTCCGGAGTTGGTCGGCGCGGTGGCGCAACATGGCGTTGTCGGGCGGGCTATCAGCAGTGGCATTGCCAGCCTGCAACTGTGGCAGTTGCGCGACTTTGCGAGCGACCGGCACCGCACGGTGGACGATGCCCCCTACGGGGGTGGCCCGGGAATGGTCCTGAAGGCCGAACCGATGCTGGCGGCGATTGCCGCGGCACGCGCCGCCTCGGACCAGCCGGTGCGCGTGGCCTATGTCACTCCGCAGGGCCGACGTTTTGACCATGCCGCGGCGCAGGTATTGGCCAAACGGCCACGCCTGCTGGTGTTATGTGGCCGCTACGAGGGAGTGGACGAGCGGGCGCTTGAGCTCGCGGTAGACGAGGAATGGTCCTGCGGCGATTATGTGCTCAGCGGCGGCGAGCTGCCGGCCATGGTTATGATCGATGCCATCGTGCGCCTGTTGCCGGGGGCGCTTGGTGATGCCGAGTCGGCAGTGCAGGATTCGTTCGTGCATGGCCTGCTGGATCACCCGCACTACACCCGGCCCCAGACGCTGGGCGGGCAGGCGGTGCCGCCGGTATTGATCGGCGGTGACCATGAGCGGGTACGCAAGTGGCGCCTGCAGCAGGCCCTGGCGCGTACCTGGCGGCGACGGCCAGACCTGCTGGACAGGCTGAATTTGACGGACGAGCAGCAGCGGTTGCTCGATGAGTACAGGACCCAGGCGGACGCCGACGGACGGTGCCCGGCCTTGGACAACCAGGAGTAAAGAGCATGAACATCATTGACCAGCTCAACGCCGAGCAGATGACCCGCGTGGTGCCGGAGTTTCGGCCCGGCGATACCGTGGTCGTGCAGGTAAAGGTAGTGGAAGGCAACCGCGAACGGCTTCAGGCCTACGAGGGTGTCGTCATAGCCCGCCGTAACCGCGGGCTGCATTCTTCCTTTACGGTGCGCAAGATGTCGCATGGCGAGGGCGTGGAGCGCGTGTTCCAGACCCACAGCCCGCAGATACAGGACATCGAAGTCAAACGCCGGGGCCGCGTGCGCAGCGCCAAGCTGTACTACCTGCGCGAGCTCAAGGGCAAGGCCGCGCGTATCCGCGAGCGGATCGTCGCGCGCCCAACCAGCGGCGGCTAAAACCGGCCTGGCGATGCGCCGGGCGCAGTCCGCGGCCGAGTTTGACGTCATCATGCCAAGTCCGCTTGGCATGATTGGCCTGAGCCGTCATCACGACGGCATCGGCAAAGTCGCGTTTCTGAGCGCTGATACCCCGCCCTGCAAAACCCGTGATTCGCTGCTAGGCGAAGCCGTGCGGCGTATCGACGGCTACTTTTACGGCGCCGGCGCGGATTTTTCCGATCTCCCCCTCGCCCCGCAGGGCACGGCGTTTCAGCATAGGGTATGGACGGCGCTACGGGCCATTGCGCCTGGCCAAACCCGCCGCTACGGCGAGCTTGCCGCCGACCTGGCAACCGGCGCCCGCGCCGTCGGCGGTGCCTGCCGCGCAAATCCCTGGGTACTGCTGGTGCCCTGCCACCGGATCATCGCCGCCAACGGCGATGGCGGTTTCATGGGCGCTGCCGCCGGCGCCTGGCCACGCCTTAAACAGTATCTGTTGGCGCATGAACAGCGTTGCTTCGCCAGCTGACCCCATTCCCGGCGACGACGCCCTGATTGAACGCTTTCTTGAAGGCCTGTGGCTGGAGCGCGGCGCAAGCCGGCTCACACTGTCGGCCTACCGCGGCGACCTGCGCCCTTTTGCCGTGCATCTTGCCGCGCGCGGGATAGCGCTGACCGCGGCCACCCGCAGCGAAGTCCTCGGTTTTATCAGTGCCCCGGCCCAGGCCCGGCTGGCTCCACGCTCGCTCAGTCGCCGGTTGTCCGCCCTTCGCGGCTTTTACCACTACCTGGTGCGAGAAGGTCTTGCCGCGGAAGACCCGACCGGGCGCATCCAGTCACCTCGCCTGGGCCGCCCACTGCCCAAGACCCTGACCGAAGCCGAGGTCGAGCGGCTGTTACTGGCGCCCGTCGGCGACACGCCCGAGGCACAGCGCGACGCCGCCATGCTGGAACTGATTTACGCCACCGGGCTGCGCGTGAGCGAGCTGGTTGGCCTGCGCGTGGCGCAGGTCGACCTCAACCGCGGCGTACTGGTCGTGCTGGGCAAAGGCGCCCGCGAACGCATGGTGCCGATGGGCGAGAGCTCGCTCACGCGCCTTGACGAGTATCTGAGCGGTGCCCGTGGAGCCTTGTTAAAGGGCCAGGTCAGCGATGCGCTGTTCGTCACCCGTCGTGGCGGCGCGCTGACCCGCCAGGCCTTCTGGCATCTGCTGCGCCGCTACGCACGCCAGGTTGGCTTCGAGACCATGCCCTCTCCCCACACGCTGCGTCACGCTTTCGCCACTCATTTGCTGAACCACGGCGCTGACCTGCGGGCGGTGCAGATGCTGCTCGGTCACGCCGACCTGTCGACCACACAGATTTACACCCACGTCGCGCGCGAGCGGCTCAAGGCGCTGCACGCCCAACATCACCCGCGTGGTTGAGCGCATACAATCGGCACCAAGCCATCATCACGGATACCCCATGAAACGCCTGACCCACGTTGCGCTAGCCACACTGGCGCTGCTGATCTGTCCCGCGAGCCATGCCGACACGCCACAGGTACTGCTGGACGTGATCGCCAAGGTGTCGCCCGAGGCGCCGCCCACGGCCGTCCAGCCAGCCGCTGTCGCCGGCCTGTACGAAGTCATTTTTGGCTCGACCGTGTACTACTTCAGCGCCGATGGCCGCTACATGCTGGGCGGACCACTCATCGAAGTGGCGAGCAGACGCAACCTGACCGAGGCGGCGGCTCAGGCGGTCGAGCGGAACACCTTGGTACCGCAACGTCTCGCCTTTCTGAAGCAACTGAAAGATAAGGATGCGATCGTGTTCTCACCGGCCAAGCCGGCGCACCGCGTCACGGTGTTCACCGACACGGACTGCGGATGGTGTCGCGAACTGCACCGCCATATCGATCAGTACCAGGCCGCTGGCATCGCCGTGCGCTACGTGGCATTTCCACGTGCCGGCGAGGATTCCGAGTCGTTCAGAAAAGCCCAGAACGTATGGTGCGCTGCCGATCGAAAGGCCGCCATAACCGAGGCCAAAGCCGGTAAGGCAGTGCCTGAA
Source organism: Immundisolibacter sp. (assembly GCF_041601295.1). NCBI lineage: Bacteria > Pseudomonadati > Pseudomonadota > Gammaproteobacteria > Immundisolibacterales > Immundisolibacteraceae > Immundisolibacter > Immundisolibacter sp. Next base: position 11,591 of record NZ_JBFIII010000039.1, on the reverse strand, counting down.
AAAGTCTGTGAAAACCCGGTTCTCGAACAATACCAGGCCGGTCAGAAGCTTGGCGTGTCAGGTACGCCGGCCATCCTCCTGGACGACGGTCGTCTGCTGGGCGGCTACGTCGCACCGAACGAGCTCAAACGCCTGCTGGACGCGCCTGGGGATTAAGAGTCCACCTGCTGGCGCCGCTTGCGGCGGCGCTGCCCAGCCCGCCACACACCGAACAGGCTGATGGCCAACCAGAACACCTCGATGACCACCGACGACAGATTGAAGTTGACGATCAGCGATACCAACAGCAGTAAGGCGCCCAGGGCGTTGCAGGCGGAGTAGGCAAAACCCTGTCCATCAATGCGCTCCAGCTGCAACGCCAGGTAGCTCAACAGCACCAGCAGCACGCCAAGATTGCCCACGGCGTCGGCCCAGGTGTAGGTCAAGGGGTTACCCGGGGCATAGACAAACCCGCGTGTCGCGGATCCAGGTGCTGGCGAAGCTGCTCGCCAAGGGCGCTGATGGCGTAGACCACCGCCATCAAAGCGGCGCCTGGCAGCAGCAGGTAGTGCGGCGCTACCAGCAAATATCGGCTGCCCTCGCGGATCAGGCCGCCCCAGGATGCCTGCGGCGGCTGTACGCCCAGACCCAGGAACGACAGCCCCGCCTCGGCGGTAATGGCTCCGGCACTGGCCAAAATCGCCTCCACCAGCAACGGCGCGGCGAGCAACGGCAAAAGGTGGCGCCAGACGATGCGGGCGTGGCCACAGCCCAGCGCCCGGGCCGCCGCCACGTGGTCGCTGCGCTTGAGCGAAAGCACCTGTGCGCGCGTCAGCCGCGCAAAGCCAACCCAGCCGACCGCCACCAGCGCCAGCACCACGTTCTCGATTCCCGGACCGAGCAAGCTCGCGAGCAGTAGCGCCAACAGTAGTCCCGGAAACGCCAGCACCACGTCGGTCAGCTGTCGCAGGCAGCGGTCGGGCCAGCCGCCCAGATACCCGCCGATCAACCCGGCCGTAATGCCCAGCAGCGCCTGGCCCGCCACCACTTGCAGGACCACCGCCAGCGATACGCGCGCGCCGATCAGCAACCGGTCGAGCAGGGAGCGACCCAGTTCGTCATAGCCCAGCCACCCCCCCGCTGTCAGGGCTGGTGTATGGAGGATGCGATCCAGGTGCAGCGTATCGGGCGCCAGCCCCAACGCTGGCGACAGCAGCGACAGCGTCAGCCAGGCGCCAAGCACCAGTAGTGCGCCCGGCGGCGCCCGGCCGGCTCCCGAGAACCTGGAGTTCACGGCAGACGTACCCGCGGGTCTATCCAGCCGTAGGCAAGTTCGGTCAGGCCATTGACCAGCACGTACACGGTGGCAATAAGCAATACGCAGCCCTGCAGCAGCGGATAGTCGCGCGTGGAAATCGCCTCTACCGTGAGCGCGCCCAGCCCCGGCCAGGCGAACACCGTTTCGGTAATCACCGCGCCACCGAGCAGTGCGCCGACCTGCAAACCGAACACCGTTGCTACCGGCAACAGCGCGTTGCGCACGCCATGGCGCCACAGCACCTGGGCCGGCGGCAGACCCTTGGCACGGGCCGTGCGCCAGTGATCGGCGGTCAGGGTCTCGCTAAGATTGGCGGCAAGCTGGCGCGCCAGCACGCTGGCCAGTCCCAGCGCGAGTGTCAGCGCCGGCAGCAGCAAAGACGCCAGCCCCGACCGGCCCGCCACCGGCAACCAGCCGAGCTGCACCGCAAACAACAGAATCAGCAGCGGCCCGAACCAGAACCCCGGCAGCGCCATGCCAGCCAACGTCAGGGCTCCTGCCAGCCGCCCGGCAACACGACCGGCGCGCACCGCCATTGCCACCCCCAGGGGCAGGGCCAGCACCAGGGCCAAGGCCAGCGCCGCGCCGGCGAGCTGCAGCGTCGCCGGCAGGCGGGCGGCAATCAGCGTACTGACCGGCTGGTGATAATGCAGGGAATCGCCCAGCGATAGCCGCGCAAGACCGGCCAGGTAATCGCCTAACTGCACCGGCAACGGCCGGTCCAGGCCCAGTGCTGCTATCAGTGCGGCACGGTCCGCAGCGCTCGCGCGCTCGCCCAGCATCACCTCCACCGGGTCGCCCGGCACCAGCCGCACCAGCAGGAATACAGTCACCACGACCGCCAGCGCCGTGCCCAAGGTGCCGGCGAACTGACGCAGCAGACGGTTCATTCCGCCAGCAGCTCCACCGGTGTGCCCACCGGCGTGCAATCGAACAGCCGCAGCAGATCGGCATTGCCCATGCGCACACAGCCTTTGGAACCGGGCACGCCCAGCGCCGTGTCGTGCGGCGTGCCGTGGATGTAGATATAGCGACGCATGGTATCGACCTGCCCCAGGCGATTGCGGCCTGGCTCGCAGCCGGACAGCCACAGGATGCGCGTCAGGATCCAGTCCCGCCCCGGATGAAGGGCGGCAAGTTCCGGACTGTATATCTCGCCGGTCGGCCGGCGGCCGACGAATACCGCGCCGCTGGGCGCACCGGCGCCGATCCGCGCGCGCACCACATGTCGTCCACGGGGCGTCTGCAGACTGCCGTTGACCTCACCTGCCCCGGCCGCCGCGGTAGATACTGGCGCTGCCAGCAGCAACACGCCGTGCTCTCGCAATTCGAGCCATTGGCGGGCCAGGTCAATCCGAATCTCGGGCATGCGGTGGCTCGGTGAACTCCAGGGCATCGTAGGCGCCGTCCGGGCGCAGCATATAACCACGCACACCGGCGCGGGCCACGTACACATTATCCTCATACCACAGCGGCACGTAGGGCAGCGCCTCGTGGACCGTTATCTGCGCCTGCCGGTACAGGGCGGCCTGGCGCTCGCCGCTCGTCCTGGCGGCGGCATCAAGCAGCGCGTCCACCGCAGGGTTTGCAAAACGGCCGCGATTGGCGCCGCCCGGTGGCAGCGACCCGCTGTGGAAGATGTGTCGCAACGCATCTGGCTGGCGGATGCCCACCCAGGCCAGCGAGTACAACTGGAAGCGACCGGCCCGCACGTCGCCGAAAAAACTGCCCCATTCGTGGCTTTGTACCTGTACCCGGATACCGGCTGCGGCGAGCTGCGCCTGCAATGCAGTGGCGATGCGTATGCGCACCGGGTCGGTCGAGGTCTTGTAAACCAGCCGTGGCGAGTTCAGCCCGGCCTCGGCCAACAGCCGGCGCGCCAGCGCCGGGTCGTATTCATAGGGCAGCAGCCTGGCAGCGGCGTAATGACCCGGCGGCAGCACGCTGCCAGCCGGCACCGCAGCACCGGCCAGCAGGTAACGCACAAGTGCCTCGCGGTCGATGGCATGCGCGACCGCCTGACGCACGCGCAGGTCGCCGGTCACAGGATCGGCCAGGTTGAATCCCAGATAGTGGTAGCTGCTGCCCGCCGCGCGCACCACCTGCACCCCCGGGCGGCGACCGAGCTCGCGCAGCAGCTCCGGCGGCAGATCATTCTGCAGCAGGTCCAACTCGCCACGCAGCAGTTTGAGTACCCGCACGGTCGGGTCCGGCACCACCTGGAACTCCAGCCCCAGGTCGTCGCTTCGCCTGCGCAGTCTTACCCGGTCGGCGGTCAGCGTTTCGAGCGCAAACGGCCCACTGCCGTCGTAGTGACAAGGTGGCGTGGCGGACACTGAACCGGCGCAGCGCGCCGGCAGGATGCCCAGCGTCAGGCGCCCGGGAAACAGCGCGTCCGGTTGACTCAGCGTGAAATCGATCTGGCCATCGGCGGTGGCATGCACGCTTGCGAGCGGTCCCAATTCGGCGCGCAGCGGCGAAGCAGCCGCAGGATCGAGCACGGCCCGATAGGTCGCCACCACATCGGCGGCCACCAGCCGCGAACCGTCACCGAAGCGCGGCACGGGCTGGCGCAGCGTCAACCGGTAATGCAGGGTATCGAGCTGCTGCCAGTCGGCCGCGGCCGGCCGCGGCTGGTAAGTCGCATCGAGGTCGATCAGACGCGAATACAGCAGCCGCGCCACGCGGGCGGACGCCGCATCACCGCCGCGCCGGGGGTCCAGGTCCAGCACCGGCTGAGCCAGGCCCATGCGCAGTACCGGCGTGGCCGGATACTGAGCCTGTCCACAGCCGGCCAACCACAGCAAGCCGGCGAGCATACCCACGCCGCGTTGACGTCCGAGCCGGCCGACCGCCATCATGCCGCCCGCACCGCTGTTCGCACCGTGCGGCGCGAACAGCCTATCGCCAGCCAAAGGATCACCATGAGCACGATTCGCGAAACCGCCGAGTCTCTGGGCGTCGACCGCATCCGCCGCCACATCTTTCTGTGCGCCGACCCAAGCGAACCGAAGTGCTGTGACAAGGCGGCCGGCATCGAATCGTGGAATTTCCTGAAAAAACGCCTGAACGAGCTCAAGCTTACCGGCGACGGCGGCGTTTACCGCACCAAAGCCGGCTGCCTGCGCATCTGCGAGGGTGGGCCAGTGGCGGTGGTCTACCCGGATGGCACCTGGTACCACTCCTGCACCCCGCCGGTACTGGAACGCATCATCCAGGAACACCTGATCGGGGGGCAGGTGGTGCAGGACCACCTGATCATTGAGCGCAAACTGGAAGACTGACACGCGGCATGACCAATCCCAGTCCCGAGACACTGCGGTTCGAGATCATCCCGGTCACGCCACTGCAACAGAACTGCACCCTGCTGGTGTGCCCGGCGAGCAACACCGCGGCGCTGGTCGATCCGGGCGGCGATGTGGACGACATCGTCGCTGCCGTCGACCGCCATGGCGCGCGGTTGGAAAAGATTTTTCTCACCCACGGCCACCTTGACCACGTCGGGGGCACGGTTGAACTGCGCGACCGCTACGGCGTACCGGTGGAAGGGCCGCACCCGGACGACGCGTTCTGGATCGAGGGCCTGCCGATGCAGGCGCAGATGTTCGGCTTCCCGCCACTGCCGGCCTTCACCCCCGACCGCTGGCTGGCGGACGGCGACACCGTGCGCTTCGGGCAGATTGAACTGGCCGTACGTCACTGCCCGGGTCACACACCGGGGCATGTGATTTTCTTCGATGCCGACAGCCGCCTGGCGATGGTCGGCGATGTGCTGTTCGCCGGCTCCATCGGCCGCACCGACCTGCCGCGCGGCAACCATGCCGACCTGCTGCGCGCCATCCCCGCGCAGCTGTGGCCGCTGGGCAATGACGTGCGCTTCATCCCCGGCCACGGCCCAATGTCGACCTTCGGCGCCGAGCGACGCAACAACCCCTACGTGGCCGATTCGGTGCTGGCGCGCGGCTAGGCGGCGTCCCAACCGGGGACGCCGTCAGTCGTCACGGCGTGACGGTCACACGTCCACCAGTACATCGCCGTTTTCCACCTTGGTGGCGTACGTCTTGATGGGCTTCTTGGGCCGGAACAGATTCAGCAACTGCACGCCCGGCGGGAAGCAGGCCCACTTCACGGCCTCGCCGGTCTTGATGTCGAACTCGGCCCGGTGCAAGGGACACTGGACGCGTTGACCGTCAAGAATCTTGCCGCGCGCCAGCGGCCCGAACACATGTGAGCAGCTCGCAGCAGTTGCGCGAAAGCCGTCGGTAAGGTTGTACACAACAACCGCTTCGCCATTGACCTTGAAACGGGCCATGCCGCCGGCCGGCACGTCATTCTCTGAACAAGCGCGTACATAAGCCATAACACTCTCCCCTGGCTGAAGACGGCCAATGCCGCCGTGGTAATGCTAATCCAGGTCCGAACACGTCCCTGCGAACTTCTCGGATCCCCGAACCCCGAAAAAACCAAGCTTTGCAACTCTTCAACCGAGCGCCCACAAGGCGTTCGCGTACCAGCACATCCCTGCGCCGCGGTCAGCCAGCTAGCAAACCGCCATCCACACTGTATACCGAGCCGGTCACATAGCGCGCGCTGTCGGAGGCCAGGAACAGTGCCACGTCGGCTATTTCCTCTGGCTGGGCGAAGCGACCCATCGGCACGCGCGTGGTCAGGCGCTCGTGCAACTGCGGGTTGTCCTGCAGGCCCTGCGTCATGTCGGTGGCCACCCAGCCGGGCGCCACCGCGTTGACCCGAATTCCGTCTGCCGCCCAGTCCACCGCCAGACTGCGGGTCAGGCCCAGCATGCCGGCTTTGCTGGCGGCATAGACCGACAGGCGCGGGGAACCCACAAAGCCGGCGACAGAAGCGATGAACACAATCGCTCCCGGGCGGCGCTGCCTCAGACACCGAGCGCCGAAGGCACGCGCGGCCAGAAACGGCCCGCGCAGGTTCACCGCCATGATCTGGTCGAAGTCGGCATCGCTGATGTTCTCCGGCCGCGCATAAACGTGACTCAGGCCGGCGTTGTAGATCAGGGCGTCGAGTTCACCGGCCACCTCCAGCAGCGCATCCAGACGCGCGGTGGCGTCGCTTGCGGCCAAATCCAGGCCATGGCCGGTCGCCCGCGCGCCGTGCTGTGTCGCGATGGCTGCCGCAGTATCCGCCGCCGCCTGGGCACTGCGCGCCGTCAGATGAACCACCGCGCCCTGCTGCGCTGCGCGCGTCGCGATGGCCAGGCCAATGCCCCGACTGGCGCCGATGATCAGCAGCCGCTTGTCGGTGATGTCGCCAATACCCGGCGCGGTGCCACTCATGCCCTGCCCTCGTGTGTTGCTGCCCGCCCCTGGGTCAGCGCGCCACCTGTGCTTCCGTTGCCAGAAACAGCCGCGGATCAATGCGCGCGTCGTTCAGGCTCAACGCCCAGTGCAGGTGCGGCCCGGTGGCGCGACCGGTGCTGCCCACCTTGCCGATAGCATCGCCGGCGGCCAGTGTTTGCCCTTCGCGTACGACGGTCTCGCTCAAATGGCAATACAGCGTGACCAGGCCCTGGCCGTGATCGACGAATACCGTGTTGCCGGTAAAAAAATAATCGCCCACGCGCAGCACCCGCCCAGGCGCCGGGGCAACCACCGGAGCCCCGGCCGGGGCGGCTATGTCGATGCCAGAATGCGGACTGCGTGGCTGGCCATTGATGACCCGGCGCAGGCCGAAATTACTGCTCAGCGGTCCCTGCGCCGGCATCGCAAAACCGAGCAGCGGTGCCTCTGGCAGCAAAACAGCGGAGCGATGCCGAAACGCCGCCAGAATCTGCACCTGCTCGCGCTGGATGCGTTTCATGCTGGTCGCCGAGGGAGTCACCTGGTTCTGGTCGGTGATAGTGATCCGCTGCACCGGATAGTCGTGCGCCAGCACAGTAAAACCAATGTTCTGCGTGCGACCGTCGGCAAAACGCAGGCGCAGCGCCGACGGTCCCGGCGTCTGACCGAGCGGTATGCCGACCAAGGCCAACCAGCCGTCGCCGGATGGCACCGTCAGCACTGGCTTGCCGGCGAAACTGGCCTGACCTGCCGCGTCGAAACCGGCCGGAAGGGCCAGCACGGCCACACCGCCGGGCACCGGGGCATGGCGGGGCAAAGCCATTGCCAGCATCGGCGCCGCCAGCAAGCACAACCCGGCCAGCAGACTGATCCCTCGCCGAGCTGCGCGCACCGGCCGGCTCCACCCAACCTGAACCTGCGTCCCCGCCATCTCAGTCCCCGTGTCCGGTTGGATCGATTGTTTCGATGCGCGCATCCGCGGCGCCCGTGCCGAGGCGCAAACGCACCCGGTCACCCACCGCCAGCTGGGCCGCGGACTGTACCACTGCGATATCCGGCGGCCGGGAGACGATGGCGTAGCCCCGCCCCAGGGTGGCCAGTGGACTCAGGACGTGCAAGCGGGCACCGGTCCCGGCCAGCGCCTCGCGACTGGCGCGCAGACGTTGCTGCTGCGCCCGCGCGAGCCGACGACCCGCGGCATCCAGGCGACTGGCGCCGTCCATGATTCGTCGCGTCGGCGAAGCGGCGCGCAGGCGCATTAACACGCGCTCCTGATGCGTGCGCCGCCGTTCCAGGCAGGCAAGCGTTGCCAGACTCAGCCGCCGCCGCAGACGGGCCAGATCGTCTGAGAGCCGGCTCAGGCGTTCGCCCGGATGTACCAGCCGCCGCGCCAGATAATCCACGCGCTGCTGTTGCCGCTCCAGCTGATGCTGCAAGGCGCGCAGCAAACGCCGCTGGTGCTGCGCCAGCGCGGTCAGCCACTCACCGCGGTCCGGCGCCACCAGTTCCGCGGCCGCGGTGGGGGTCGGCGCGCGCTGATCGGCCACCAGATCCGCCAGACTGAAGTCGACCTCGTGACCCACCCCAACCACTGTTGGCAGGGTGCAACGGGCCAGCGCCCGCACCACCTGTTCGTCGTTGAAGGCAGCCAGATCCTCCAGCGAGCCGCCGCCGCGTACCAGCAGCAGCGCATCACCCAGGGCGTTTTCGGAAGCAAGATCGATGGCGTTGGCAATGGCACTGATCGCGCCCTCGCCCTGCACCGGCACCGGCAGCAACAGCACCTCCAGAGCCGGCCAGCGACGCGCCAATGTGGTCAGTACATCATGCACCGCAGCGCCGCGCGGCGAGGTTACCAGCACCAGTTTCCCCGGCAGCGCCGGCAGCGGCCGCTTGCGGGCCACGTCAAACAGGCCCTCGGCGTCGAGCCGGGCCTTGAGTTCCTCCAGCGCCCGGCGCAGCGCACCGTCGCCCGCCGGCTCAAGGTGCTCCACCAGCAGCTGGAACTCGCCGCGGTCCTCGTAGAACGACACCCTTACCCTGAGCAGCACCTGGTCGCCGCTGCGTGGCCGCTCGCGCAGCAACTGCGCCCGCGAGCGAAACATCACGCAGCGCACCTGGGCACGGCTGTCTTTCAGCGTGAAATAAAGATGTCCGGAAGCGGCGGCGGTCAGATTGCCGATTTCACCCTCCAGCCACAGCAGGGCAAAGCCGGTATCCAGCAAGCTGCGCACTTCCAGTGCCAGGCGCGACACGCTGTAGACATCACGCGTCGGCACCGCGGCACTGTGGGCAGGAGATTCGGCAGCTGGCATGGGCGCTCACCGCAACAGGGCCGAGCATTATAGACACCCGGCCTGCGCCTCCAGGGGCAAGCCGCTCGGTCGCCGGCTGTCGCGGACTATAATGAGCGGCCATTCACGCAGCCGCCGCCGGTCGCCTTATATGCGCATCGCCTACGACGCCCTGACCTTCGACGACGTCCTGCTGATTCCGGCCTACTCCGACGTGTTGCCACGCGAAGTGGACCTCGGCACCCGCGTCACGCGTGGCATCACGCTGCGCATTCCGCTGCTGTCCGCCGCCATGGATACGGTTACCGAGTCCGGGCTGGGCATCTGCCTGGCCCTGCAGGGTGGCATGGGCATCATTCACAAGAACATGCCGATCGAGCGCCAGGCCGCGGAAGTCCTGCGCGTCAAAAAATTCGAGAGCGGCGTCATCAAGAATCCCATTGCCGCGCGGCCGGACATGAGTATTGGCGAGGTCATGGCGCTGACCCGGGCGCACCACATTTCCGGCGTTCCGGTGGTGGATGGCGAGGACCTGATGGGCATCGTCACCGCCCGTGACCTGCGTTTCGAGACCAACTTCGGGGCGCCGGTGTCGACCATCATGACGCCGCGCGAGCGCCTGGTGACGGTGCGCGAAGGCGCGCCGCGCGAGGACGTGATCGCCCTGCTGCACACCCACCGCATCGAAAAAGTGCTGGTGGTGGACGACGCCTTTCGCCTGCGCGGCCTCATCACCGTCAAGGACATCGAAAAACAGACCCAGTACCCCACCGCCGCCCGCGATGACCTGGGCCACCTGCTGATCGGCGCGGCCGTTGGCGTCGGCCCTGGCGGGCGCGAGCGGGCCGCGGCGCTGATCGAGGCCGGCGTCGACGTGCTGGTGGTGGATACCGCGCACGGTCATACCCGCGGGGTGCTCGACATGGTCACCTGGGTCAAGGCCGAGTATCCGGACACACAGGTGGTTGGCGGCAATGTCGCCACTGGCGAAGGCGCCCGCGCCCTGGTCGAGGCCGGCGCCGACGGCGTCAAGGTGGGTATCGGACCGGGGTCGATCTGCACCACGCGCATGGTGGCCGGCGTCGGCGTGCCGCAAATCACCGCCATCTACAACGCCGCCCAGGGTCTGCAAGGCACCGACGTGCCACTGATTGCCGACGGCGGCGTGCGTTATTCCGGCGACCTGGCCAAGGCACTGGCGGCCGGCGCCCACACCGTGATGCTGGGGAATATCTTTGCCGGCACCGAGGAAGCACCGGGCGAGGTTGAGCTGTATCAGGGCCGCTCGTACAAATCCTACCGGGGCATGGGTTCGCTCGGCGCCATGGGTGGCCAGTACGGCTCCAGCGACCGTTATTTCCAGGACAGCAGCGACGCCGAAAAACTGGTGCCCGAGGGCATCGAGGGTCGCGTGCCGTACAAGGGCAGCGCCGTGCCGATCATGCATCAGCTGTGTGGCGGCGTACGCGCCAGCATGGGTTACACCGGCTGCCGCAACCTGGAGGAATTCCGCAGCCTGACGCGTTTTGCGCGCATCACCGGCTCTGGCGTGGCGGAAAGCCACGTGCACGACGTGACGGTGACCAAGGAAGCGCCCAACTACCCCTCGTACTGAGATCACCGGGCGCCGTCCCTTCCCCCAATCGTCGGCGCGCCTCAAGATCGGCGCTGCTGCCCCACTCTGCCGTTTTTCATCTCGCCGCGCGCCCATGACCGACATCCACGCCGACCGCATCCTGATCCTCGATTTCGGCTCGCAGTACACGCAGCTGATCGCCCGGCGCGTGCGCGAGGATCAGGTCTACTGCGAAATCCACCCGTGGACCGTCAGCGACGCGTTCGTGCGCGCCTTCGCGCCGCGCGGCATCGTGCTGTCCGGCGGGCCGCAGTCGGTGGTCGAAGCCACCACTCCGCGCGTGCCGGCAGCGGTGTTCGACCTGGGCGTGCCGGTGCTCGGCATCTGCTACGGCATGCAGGCCATGGCGGCGCAGCTGGGCGGGCGCGTGGTTGGCGGGCAGCACCGCGAATTCGGCTATGCCGAAGTCACGGTGCGCGCCGAGAGTCCGCTGTTCGGCCCGCTTCGCGACCGTGAGGCCGGCGGCCACGCCCAACTGGAAGTGTGGATGAGCCACGGCGACCGGGTCGAGGCACTGCCGCCCGGCTTCATCGCCATCGGCGAGAGTGCCGGCGCCCCCCTGGCGGCCATGGCCGACGTCGAGCGCCGCCTCTACGGCCTGCAATTCCACCCGGAAGTGACACACACGCTGCAGGGGCGCGAAATCCTGCGCCGCTTCGTACTCGACATCTGCGCAGCGCGTGCGCTGTGGACACCGGGCCAGATCCTGGACCAGCTACTGGCTCGCGTCAGCACCCAGGTGGGCGACGGACGGGTGCTGCTGGGGCTGTCCGGGGGTGTGGACTCGTCCGTCCTGGCGGCGCTGCTGCACCGCTGCATCGGCGACCGGCTGACCTGCGTGTTCGTCGACAACGGTCTGCTGCGCCTGGACGAAGGCGACCAGCTGATGGCCACCTTCGCCGAACGGCTTGGCGTGCGCGTCATCCGCGTCAACGCGCAGCGGCGGTTCCTGGACGCGCTGGCCGGCGAGGCCGACCCGGAGGCCAAACGCAAGATCATCGGCCGGCTGTTCATCGAGGTGTTCGAGGAAGAATCGGCGCGTCTGGACG
>NZ_JBFIII010000038.1 GCF_041601295.1 Immundisolibacter sp. | reverse complement strand
AGCCGCAACATCAGTGGGCCGTTGGCCATCGCGGAGTTCGCGGGGCACAGCGCGCGCACTGGCATCGCGCAGTTTTTGTCGTTTCTTGGCCTGGTCAGTTTGTCGCTGGGCTTGCTCAACCTGCTGCCGGTGCCGGTTCTGGACGGTGGGCACTTGCTGTACTATTTCGCCGAATGGGTGCGTGGTCGGCCACTATCGGAGCGTCTTCGCACTGTTGGCCAGCAGATGGGTTTGGTTGCCCTTCTGGCGCTTACGGTGCTGGCCTTCTACAACGACATCACGCGACTGCTGTTTCGATCCTGACTTGACTGCGGGCCGCGGCCCGCCCGGTGGCGCCTTGTATTTGCATTCCCCGCACCAGATGATCGGTCGCCTGCTCACCGCGCTGGTGCTCCTGGTCTTGTTCTTGCACGCCCCGGCGCGTGCCGCCGACGATGATGCCTTTCTGGTGCGGGACATCCGTCTGAACGGCCTGCAGCGCATCTCTCCGGGCGCAGTGCTGATCGCGCTGCCGGTGCGAGTGGGCGACCGCTTTGAGCCGAAGCGATCCAGCGTGATCATCCGGGCGCTGTTTCAGACCGAGTTTTTCAGTGACGTCAAACTCGACCGCGACGGCGACGTTCTGGTTATCAACGTGGTGGAACGCCCGTCGATTGCCGAGTTGAACATCACCGGTAACAAGGACATCAAGACCGAGGACCTGCAAAAGGGTCTGCGCGAGGTGGGCCTGGCCACCGGCCGGGTATTCGTGCCGTCGGCACTCGACCAGTTGCAGCAGGAACTGCAACGCCAGTACTACGGTCACGGCAAGTACGGCGTCAAGGTTGACACCAAGGTTACCGACCTGCCGCGTAACCGGGTGCGGGTCGACATCACCATCGCCGAGGGCGATATCTCGCGCATCCGCCAGATCAACATCGTCGGCAACGAGGTGTTCGACGCGCAAACCCTGCGCGGGCTGTTCGAGCTGTCAACACCGAATCTTCTCAGCTTCGTCACCGGCAACGACAAGTACTCGCGCCAGAAGCTGGCCGGCGACCTGGAAAAGCTGCACGCCTACTACCTCGACCGTGGATATCTGGATTTTGATATCAAGTCGACGCAGGTGGCCATTACCCCCAACAAGCGCGAAATCTACATCACCATCAACGTAACCGAGGGTCAGCAATACACCGTTGATGAGGTAAAACTTTCCGGTAACCTGGTGGTCGACCCGCAGGAGCTTGTGAAGCTGGTCAAGCTGCGTCCTGGCGACACCTTCTCGCGCAAGGAAATGACCGAAACCAGCGACGCCATATCCGAGCGCCTGGGCGAAGCCGGCTACGCCTTCGCTAACGTCAATGCCGCGCCGGACGTGGACAAGGCCAAGGCCACGGCCAAGCTGACGTTCTTTGTCGACCCTGGAAAGCGCGCGTATGTCCGGCGCATCGACTTTTCAGGCAATGAGAAGACCGCCGACGAGGTAATGCGCCGTGAAATGCGGCAACTGGAGGCCACCACGTTTTCCTCCGCCGCGGTGGAGCGCTCACGGGTCCGTCTCGAACGGCTCGGGTTCTTCGAAGACGTGACCGTGGAAACCCCGGCCGTACCGGGCAGTCCGGATCAGGTGGACGTCAACTTCAAGGTCAAGGAGCGTCCTTCAGGCAGCATTTCGGCCGGCGTCGGCTTTGGTCAGGGCAGCGGTTTGCTGCTGAACGCGGCCGTGACCCAGAACAACTTCCTTGGCACCGGCGACAGCGTCAGCGTCAACTTCAGCAATAGCGATTACAGCCGTGTCTATAGCGTGTCCCATACCAACCCCTACGCGACTGTGGACGGTGTCAGTCGTACGGTCAGCGCTTTTCTGCGCTCGACCGATGCGGCCGACGCCAACCTGATCCAGTACGACACGGAGTCGATCGGCGGCTCCTGGGGTTACAACGTTCCCTTGTCCGAGTTCGATGCTTTTGGTTTTGGCCTGGCAGCCGAGCAGACCTCGATCGGCACCGGCTTCTTTACCTCGCCGGAGGTCCTCGACTTCATCAACGACAACGGCGACAGCTACAACATCTTCAAAGTGAACCTCAGCCTGGCACACGACACCCGCAATCGGGCAATTTTCCCCGACCGTGGCAGTTTGCGGCGGCTGTCGGGCGAGTTTGCCACCCCAATAGGCGACCTGCAGTTCTACAAGCTGTATTTCACCGAGCAGCACCACTTCCCCTTCAGCGACACGGTCAGTCTGATGCTCAGCGGCACCCTGGGTTATGGCGATGGCTACGGCGATACGACCACCCTGCCGTTTTTCGAGAATTATTTTGCCGGCGGCTTTCGCTCGCTGCGCGGCTTCAAGGACAACACGCTGGGCCCGCGGGATACCTTCGACGACCCATTTGGCGGCGATCGCCTGGTGCTCGGGCGCAGCGAGCTGTTCTTTCCGGTACCGTTCCTGGATAAACAGAACAAGAGCTTTCGCCTGTCCGCGTTTGCCGACGCCGGTAATGTATTTGGTGCAGGCGACCCGCTGAAAGCCGGGGACCTGCGTTATTCGACCGGCGTCGCCGCAGTCTGGATATCGCCGTTTGGCGCCATTTCGGTGGCGATTGCGCAGCCCTTCAACGATGGCCCGCGAGACGAAGTACAGCGCTTCCAGTTCAGTCTGGGCGCCGGGTTTTAATTTTTTTGTCTTATTTCGGAGAACCCTGGCGATGAGGAGAATGCGCGGATGGCTGCTGGGCCTGATAGGTGGTGTCTTGATGGCACCGACCCTGGCGGCCGATTTGAAAGTCGGGTACGTCAATGCGTCGGCCTTGTTGCAGGCCTCACCGCAAGCAGAGGTGGTGCAAAAGAAGCTGCGTGACGAATTCACGCCACGACGCCAGCAACTTGAGGCTCGCGCCAAGCGCCTGGAGCAGATGGAGCAGGACCTGTCCAAGAACGGCCTGATGCTCGCCGAGGACAAGCGCAAGGCCAAGGAGCGCGAGATCATCGACGGTCGACGCCAGCTGAAGCACGCCCAGGACGAGTTCCAGGACGACCTGCGCATCCGGCAATCGGAAGAAGTGGGCAAACTGCGCGAACAGCTGCTCGCCGCGGTCGAGAAGTTCGCCAAGGCAAGCAGCTACGACCTCATCCTGTACGAGGGCGTGATCTACGCCAGCGACGCGCTGAACGTTACTGAACAGGTACTGGCGCTGCTGAAGAGCTCCGCCAAGCCCTGAGCGGACCGGCACACGGCATGCGCCTGACCGATCTGGCGCGGCGGGTGGGCGCTGCCGTCGACGCCGATGCCGAGCTCGAATTGCACGGCGTAGCGACACTGGCCAGGGCGGGGATGACCGAACTGAGCTTTTTTGCCAACCGTCGTTACCGGGACCAGCTGGCGACGACGGCCGCCGGGGCGGTGGCATTGGCGCCCAGTGACCGTCACCTGTTCGCCGGCCCCAAGCTGATCGCCGACAACCCCTATCTGGCCTTTGCCCGCGCCGCAGCACTGCTGCATCCGCCCTCCCCAATGTCGCCGGGGGTGGATTCAAGCGCTCAGGTACATGCCAGCGCTCAGGTAGCGGCCGACGCCCGCGTGGAGGCGCTGGCGGTGATCGCGGCGGACGCGGTGATCGGCGCGGGCGCGGTGATCGGCGCGGGCTGTTATCTGGGCCAGGGCGTGGTGATCGGTGCCGGTACCCAGCTTGCGCCCCGGGTCACGCTACTGGCCGGCACCCGAGTGGGCGCTCGCTGCCTCATCCACCCGGGCGCCGTCCTGGGCGCCGACGGGTTTGGCCTGGCCAACGACGGCGGCGTATGGGTCAAGGTCCCGCAATTGGGCCGGGTCGTGATCGGGGATGACGTCGAAATCGGCGCCAATACCACGATCGATCGCGGCGCGCTGGACGATACGGTCCTGGGCAACGGCGTCAAACTCGACAACCAGGTGCAGGTGGCACACGGCGTGCGCATCGGCGATCACACGGCGATCGCAGCCTGTGTCGGTATCTCCGGCAGCACCGTCATTGGCCGACACTGCGTAATCGCCGGGGGGGTCGGTTTTGTCGGCCATCTCGAAATCTGCGACGGCGTGACGGTGACCGGCATGTCCATGGTGGCGCAGTCCATCACCCGCCCGGGCGTGTACTCGGGTATTCCGGCCGAGGAAGGCCGCCGTTGGCGGCGCAACATTGGCCGCTTTCATCAACTCGACGAGCTTGCGCGGCGTGTGACGCGCCTGCAGCGCTCGCCCAAGGATCAACCCGATGAGTGAAACGGACACCCTGAACGCCACCGAGATCATGCGTCTGCTGCCGCACCGCTATCCATTTCTGTTGCTGGACCGGGTGCTGGAATTGGTGCCCGGCGAGCGCCTGGTGGCAACCAAGAACGTCACCATCAACGAGCCGTTCTTTCCGGGCCATTTCCCGAATTACCCGGTCATGCCCGGCGTGTTGATCGTGGAGGCCATGGCACAGGCCAGCGCAGTGCTGGGCTTTCGCTCCACCGGCACCAGCGCCCAGGATGACAACGTGTACTTGTTCGTCGGTATCGACAAGGCGCGTTTTCGCCAGGCGGTACAACCGGGCGATCAGCTGCGCATCGAGGTGCAACTGAAACGCGCGGTGCGCGGCATCTGGATGTTCAGCTGCAACGCCAGCGTGGACGGAGTCGAAGTCGCTACGGCCGAAATCATGTGCACTTTGAAGGCTGTCCCGTGATCGATCCTACCGCCCGCGTGGCCCCCACGGCGCGCCTGGCTCCCGACGTCGAGGTGGGCCCCTACGCGGTGATCGGCCCGCAGGTGCAAATCGGCCCCGGTTGCGTCATCGGCCCGCACACGTTGATCACCGGTAACACGCGTATCGGTCGCAACAATCACATCTTTCAGTTCGGATCCATCGGCGAAATACCGCAGGACAAGAAATACCACCCCGGTGACGACAGCCGCCTGGAAATCGGCGACCGCAACACCATCCGGGAGTTCTGCACCATCAACACCGGCACCGCCGGCGGCGGCGGCGTTACCCGCATCGGCGACGATAACTGGCTGATGGCCTACGTTCACATCGCGCACGACTGCATCATCGGCAACCACACCATCTTCGCCAATTCGTCTTCCCTGGCCGGCCATGTGCTGGTCGAAGACCATGTCATCCTGGGCGGCTTTGCCCTGGTGCATCAGTTCTGCGCGCTCGGCGCGCACAGCTTTCTGGCAGTCAGCTCCGTGGTGCTCAAGGACGTGCCACCATTCGTCATGGCCGAGGGCAATTCGGCCCGACCACGGGGCATCAACGCCGAGGGCATGCGTCGGCGTGGCTTCTCCAATGCAGACCTGGCCGCCATTCGCGGCGCTTACAAGACCCTGTACCGCAGCGGCCTGCGCCTGCAGGACGCACTGGCGGTCCTGGACGGCGAAGCTGACTGCGAGCATCTGGCAAGCCTCGCCAGCTTTATCCGCCAATCCCGGCGCGGCATTATCCGGTGATGTTCAAACTCACGCTGAGTAAATCGGTCCTGGATTGCTCAGCGGCTGTCACCGGCAAGGCGTGGTTTGCCGGTCATTCGAACCAGCCGACACCCGGGTGAGCAAAAGCGTGTTGCGGGTAGGCCTGATTGCCGGTGAGCCGTCGGGAGACGCGCTTGGCGCGGCGCTGATCAATGCCCTGCGTCGGCGCGTGCCAGACCTCGAATGTGTCGGCGTGGCCGGCGCGGCCATGCGCGCCGCCGGTTGCGAGGCCTGGGCACAGGCCGAGCACTTGGCCGTGATGGGCCTCGCCGAGGTGCTGGTTCACTTGCCGCGCTTGCTGCGCATCCGCCGCCATCTCACCCGGCGGTTGCTGGCCGACCCACCGCAGGTGCTGGTCGGCATTGACGCCCCGGACTTCAACCTGCCGCTGGAACGTCGCCTGCGCAAAGCTGGCGTACCCACCGTGCATTACGTCAGCCCATCAGTGTGGGCCTGGCGCGAGCGGCGCATCGTGCGTATCGCTGGCTCCGTCGATCGCATGCTGACCTTGTTCCCGTTCGAGGCGGACGTTTATCAACGTCACGGCGTGCCGGTCACCGAAGTCGGCCATCCACTGCAGGCGCGCCTGAGACCCTTGGACCAGGTCACCACGCGAGCCGCGCTGGGTCTGCCGGTGAGCGGCCCGATCCTGGCGCTGCTGCCCGGCAGCCGCAGCAGCGAATACCGTCGCCTGGCGCCGCTGTTCGTGGCCACTGCCCAATGGCTGCGTGCGCAAGGCCTGGCCTGCCACTTGGTGCTGCCGCTGGTCGACGCAAGCGCTCGCACCAGGGTGGAAAGCGTCCTGCGCGAAACCGGCGTCGGCCTGTCCTGTACTCTGCTTGATGGCCGGGCCAGCGAGGCAATGGCAGCCGCGGACGTGGTGCTGCTGGCCTCAGGCACCGCCACCCTGGAAGCACTGCTGCTGGAACGCCCCATGGTAGTGGCCTACCGCCTGGCACCACTGACTTACGCCATCGCCCGGCACTTGGTACATACGCCGTACGTGGCGATCCCGAACCTGCTCGCCGGCCACGCTGTGGTTCCGGAGTTCATCCAGCACGCCGCCACGCCGCAGCGTCTGGGCGCGGCGGTGGCGGCCCTGCTGGACCCAACCGCCGCCGCCGCCATGCGCTCACAGCTCGCCGCGCTTCGTACGCCGCTGGCGGATGACCCGGCGGATCTTGCAGCCCAGGCCGTGCTTGAGGTCGCCGGATGGCGCTGAGCGAGCTTTTCGCGGGCGTCGACGAGGCTGGCCGTGGGCCCCTTGCCGGGCCAGTAATCGCCGCCGCGGTGATCCTGGACCCACATCTTCCGATCGCCGGGCTGGCCGATTCCAAAACCCTTTCGCCGGGCCGCCGCGCGGCGTTGGCGCAGCAGATCCAGACACGAGCCCTTGCAGTCGGCATCGGCCGCGCCGAGGTGGCCGAGATCGATCAGCTCAACATCCTGCACGCCAGCCTGCTGGCCATGCAACGGGCGGTTGATGCACTCGGCTTCCAACCGGCCCGCGTCCAGGTTGACGGCAACCGCTGCCCGCCGGGCATGCCGCGGGCCGAGGCAGTCATCGGCGGCGATGCCCGGGTGCCTGCCATAAGCGCCGCCTCCATCATCGCCAAGGTGACACGCGACGCCGAGCTGGTCGCCCTTGATGCCTTGTATCCGGGGTATGGCTTCGCGCGGCACAAGGGCTACCCCACCGCCGAGCACATCGCCGCTCTGCGGCGCCTCGGAGTCAGCGCCTGTCATCGCCGCAGTTTTGCCCCGGTACGCCGCCAGCTCGGCCAGGAATAAAAACCTAACTGATTGATTGGCTGTTACAACTTCTGGCGAATGGCGGCCCCACGCAGGCCGAGCCGCGGCGCCCCGGATTGGTCAGTCGCAGGCCCGCGCGGCTAGAATAGGCCGCTCGTTTTTCCCTGCAAAGTTGCCATGCCATCCGCGGGCTACGTCCATCTGAACCTGCACACCGAGTACTCACTCACCGATAGCGTGGTGCGGGTAGACGGGTTGGTGGATGCGGTGCGCGCCGCGGGCATGCCGGCGGTAGCGGTCACGGACGCCGGCAATCTGTTCGCGCTGATCAAGTTCTACCAAGCAGCACATGAGGCGGGCATCAAACCCATCGTCGGCGCTGCGGTAACCCTGTGGGACAAGAACGACGGCCCCGCCTGTAGCCTCCTGATTCTGCTGTGCCAGAACCATGACGGGTATCGGAATCTGAGTCGCCTGCTCAGCCGCAGTTATGTCGACGGCCAACGCGGGGGCCGACCCGGACTTTGCCGGGACTGGCTGCACGGTTGCACCGACGGCCTGATTGCACTATCCGCAGGACTCGCCGGTGACGTCGGTCAGGCCCTGTTGGCCGGGGCCAGCGACAGGGCCGCGGCGTTGGTGGCTGACTGGCAAACGCTGTTTCCGGACCGCTATTACATCGAGGTGACGCGCGCCGGGCGCAGCGGCGAGGAGGTCTACGTCGCCGCGGCCGTGGAGCTGGCCATTGCCACCGGCACGCCGGTAGTCGCCAGCAACGATGTGCGTTTTCTGGCTGCGTCGGACTTCGATGCGCACGAGGCCCGCGTGTGTATCGCCGAAGGCCGGGTACTGAACGATCCGCGCCGGCCGCGCCCGTACAGTGAGCAACAGTACCTGCGCACGCCGCAGGAGATGGCGGTGCTCTTCGCCGACCTGCCCGAAGCGCTTGAAAATACGCTGGCTATCGCCCAGCGCTGCAACCTGGAGCTCACGCTGGGCCAGCCGATGCTGCCGGCTTTCCCGACCCCTCCCGGGATAGATGCTGAGCAGTTCCTGGCTCGGCAGGCGACCGCCGGGCTGGAACGGATAGTCAGCCGCGCCGTAGCCGACGGCATGCCGCTGGCCGCCGAGCCGTACCACGAGCGCCTTGCGATAGAGCTGAACGTCATCAACGGCATGGGTTTTGCCGGTTACTTCCTGATCGTAGCGGATTTCATCGCCTGGGCACGGGCCAACGGCGTGCCGGTCGGGCCGGGCCGCGGTTCGGGCGCCGGATCGCTGGTGGCCTATGTGCTCGACATCACGCGCATAGACCCCATCGTCAACGACCTGCTGTTCGAGCGTTTTCTGAATCCGGAGCGAGAGTCGCTGCCGGACTTCGACGTCGACTTCTGCATGGACGGCCGCGACCGCGTGATTGATTACGTGGCGGCCCGCTACGGCCGCGAGCGGGTGTCACAGATCATCACCTACGGCTCAATGGCGGCCAAGGCGGTAGTCCGTGATGTCGGGCGCGTGCTCGGCCTGCCGTATGGTTTTGTTGATTCCATCGCCAAGCTGATCCCGTTCGAACTAGGCATCACCCTCGACAAGGCACTGGCGCAGGAAGCGGCGCTGCGCACGCGCTACAAGGGCGAGGATGACGTGCGCGCGCTGATCGACCTGGCCAAGTCGCTCGAAGGCCTGGCACGCAATGCCGGCAAACACGCCGGTGGCGTGGTCATCGCCCCCGGCCCGCTGACCGACTTCGTGCCGCTGTTCTGCGAGGCCGGCGGCGGCAGCCCGGTGACGCAGTTCGACAAGGACGACGTCGAGGCCATCGGCCTGGTGAAGTTCGACTTCCTGGGGCTGCGCACGCTGACCATCATCGACTGGGCGCTCAAGACCCTCGCCGAGCGCGACCCGGCGTTCGCTGACTTCGACATTGATCGGCTGGCCCTGAACGATCCGGAGGCGTACGCCCTGCTGCGCCGTTGCGAGACCACGGCCGTGTTCCAGCTCGAATCACGCGGCATGCGCGACCTGATCCGCCGCCTGCAGCCGGATTGCTTCGACGACGTGGTAGCGCTGGTAGCTCTGTACCGGCCCGGGCCCCTGCAATCCGGCATGGTGGAAGACTTCATCGACCGCAAGCACGGCCGCGCCAAACCGGATTACCTGGAGCCACGCCTGGAGCCGGTGCTGCGCCCCACCTATGGCGTCATCCTGTACCAGGAACAGGTAATGCAGATCGCGCAGGTGCTGGCCGGCTACAGCCTGGGTCGGGCCGATTTGCTGCGCCGCGCCATGGGCAAGAAGAAGCCCGAGGAAATGGCCAAGCAGCGGTCCGGCTTCATCGAGGGTTCCACGGGCAACGGGGTCAGCGCCCAACGAGCCGGCGAAATCTTCGACCTGATGGAGAAGTTCGCCGGCTACGGCTTCAACAAGTCCCACTCAGCGGCCTACGCGCTGCTGTCCTATCAGACGGCGTGGCTCAAGGCACACCACCCGGCAGCCTTCATGGCGGCGGTGTTGTCGGCCGACATGGACCACACCGACAAGGTGGTGACACTGATCGACGAGTGCCGGCGCATGGGCCTGACCCTGCTGTCGCCCGACATCAATCGCGGCCACTACCGGTTCACGGTCACCGACGCGGGCGCAGTTCTGTACGGCCTCGGTGCGGTCAAGGGCGTCGGCCAGGCGGCCATCGAAGCGATCCAGGAAGCGCGCAACCTGGGTGGGCCGTTTGCCGATCTGTTCGATTTTTGCAGCCGCCTGGACCCGCGGCGAGTCAACAAGCGCGCCGCCGAAGCCCTGATTCGCGCCGGTGCCTTCGACAATCTCCATGACCACCGCGCGGCGCTGCTGGCCACCCTGGCTCAGGCGTTCGCGCGAGCCGAGCAGGACAGTCGCGCCGCCGACGCGGGCCAGAACGATATGTTCAGTGCCGGTCAGGTCCCCGGACTGCCCGCCTCCCTGGCGCTCGCCGACTGCGCGCGGTGGAGCGTGGCCGAACGCCTGGCAGCGGAGCGCGAGACCTTGGGCCTGTGGCTATCCGGGCATCCGATCGCGGCCTACGAGCTGGAACTCGAACGCCTGACCGATTGCCGGCTGGCCGACGTGCAGCGCTTCGAGGGCCGCAACGCCCGCGTCGCCGGCCTGGTGGTGGCCAGCCGCAGCCTGAGCAAAGGCCGGCGCCTGACTTTCGTTACGCTTGACGACCGCTCGGCGCGCCTTGAAGCCACCCTGTTCGAGGACCAGCTGGAAGCCAGCGCCGAGCTGCTGGTCCGTGACCAGCTGCTGGTGGTGGAAGGACCGGTGTCCGTCGACGAGTTCAACGGCGGTTACCGCATTCGCGCCGAGAAGGTACTGTCGTTGCCCGCCGCCCGCGCCGGGCGCGGCGCGAGTCTGTGGTGTCAGCTGGACACGCAGGCTGCGCCGGCCGATCTGGCGTCTCGGCTGGCGGTTTTACTCGCGGCGTTTCGTGGCCCCTGCCCGGTTCTGCTCGACTGCCGGACCGCCAATGCGCGTGGCCTGGTGCGACCGGGCACGGCATTTCGGGTACGCGTTGAAGAGGACTTGCTTGAGCGCCTGCGCGCCCTGCCCGGGGTAGTCGGCGCCGAAATCCGCTACGATCCCCCCACGCAGCCACCCGCCCGCAGGGTGGTCGAACGCACGCCGGCGCTCGCCGACTGAACCGGATAACAGGTCATGGGATTCCAGTTTCTCGAATTCGAAAAGCCGATTGCCGAGCTTGAGGCCCGCATCGACCAACTGCGCCAGACCTCCGGCAGCGACACGGTCAGCCTGAAAGATGACATCAACCGCCTGCAACGCAAGCGCGACAGTCTTACAGACGCGATTTTCAGCAAACTGAGTCCGGTACAGATCGCCCAGCTTGCCCGCCACCCGGAGCGTCCCTACACGCTCGACTACGTGCAGCGCATCTTCAGCGATTTCGAGGAATTACACGGCGACCGCATGTTCGGGGACGACCAGGCGATTGTCGGCGGCCTGGCACGGCTTGCCGACCGACCGGTCCTGGTAATCGGTCACCAGAAGGGCCGCGAAGTACAAGACAAGGTGCGGCGCAACTTCGGCATGCCCAAGCCCGAGGGCTACCGCAAGGCGCAGCGTCTGATGCGCACCGCGGCGCGTTTTCGGCTGCCAATCATCACCTTCATCGATACCCCCGGCGCCTACCCGGGCGTCGACGCCGAGGAACGCGGCCAGAGCCAGGCCATCGCCGAGAGCCTGTACCTGATGGCCCGCCTGCCGGTGCCCATCATCTGCGTCGTGATCGGCGAAGGCGGTTCAGGTGGGGCTCTGGCCATTGGCGTGGGCGATCGCCTGCTGATGCTCAAGTACGCCACCTATGCCGTCATCTCGCCGGAAGGCTGCGCCGCCATCTTGTGGAAGGATTCCGGCAAGGCGGAAGTGGCCGCCGAAGCCATGGGCATCACCGCGCCGCGCCTGCATGAACTGGGCCTGGTCGATGAAATCATCCCCGAACCGCGTGGCGGCGCGCACCGCGACTTCGACACCGCCGCCACCAGTGTGCGTACCGCCTTGCTGCGACACCTGGAAGAGCTCTCCCCGCAATCAACCGTCGGTCAGCCCGCCACCGAGGCTGCCACCACGGACGCAGCCCTGCTGGCACGGCGCCTGGAGCGCGTGCGCGGCTTTGGCATCTACAAGGAAGGCTGAGCTAGCGCTCATCACCGAGGCGCTGCCCGCGCACGGCACGCCGGTGACGGTGCGCGTCGCTTTCAGTGGCGGGCGTGACTCCCACGTACTGTTGCACTGGCTTGCCGCGCAACGCGCGGCGCTGGCGCCGCACCGGCTGTGCGCCGTTCATGTCGATCACCGCCTGCATGCCGACAGTACACACTGGGCGCAGCACTGCGCCGCTGTGTGCGCGGACCTTGACCTGCCACTTGAGGTGTTGGAAGTCGATGCCAAAGGGGCCTCCGGCGAGAGCCCGGAGGCCGCTGCCCGGGCCGCCCGTTACCGGGCGCTGGCAATCAGCATGAGCGGCGGTGATCTAGTGCTGACCGCCCACCACCAGACAGACCAGGCGGAAACCCTTCTGTTGGCGCTACTGCGGGGCGCCGGACTCGCTGGCGCCGCCGCCATGCCGGCACGCCGGCCGTTCGGCGGCGGTTGCTTGCTACGCCCCTTGCTCGACTGGCCCTCCAGTCGCCTTGCCGAATATGCCCAGGCGCACGGCCTGAACTGGGTACCGGACCCCAGCAACGCCGACAACCGCTACGATCGCAATTTTCTGCGCCAGCGGGTGTTGCCGGTACTGGCCGAGCATTGGCCAGCGGCCAGTGTCGCGCTGGCCCGCCACGCCGCCCATGCGGCGGACGCGCAAACGCTTTTGGAAGAACTCGCCACGCGGGACGGCGCCACGGCGCAAAACCTGCCGCTCACCCAACTGGTGGCATTGTCCGCTCCGCGGCAGCGTAACCTGCTGCGCTGCTGGCTGCGCGCACACGGCGTACAGGCGCCGTCCACTGCCCGGCTTGAGGAACTGCGCCGGCAAGCACTCAGCGCCGGCACCGACCGCCAGCCGCGGGTGCTGTTCGGCACGCACGCGGTGCGCGTCTGGCGCGGCCGCCTGTATCTGACGTCCGAGCCGCTGCCCAGTGCGCCGCAGACCACCCTCAGTTGGTCCCCGGCCCAGGCGCTGGAACTGCCCGGACTGGGGCGGCTTTGGGCCCAGCCAGCCGTCGGCGAAGGCATCGCCGCCGCGCTGCTCGGTGAGCATCCGCTGCTCGAAGTGCGCTTTCGCGCCAACAGCTCGGTACCCGGCAGATCACTCCGAAAACGCCTGCAGACGCTTGCCGTGCCGCCGTGGCAACGCCAGACGCTGCCGTTGCTGTTCCATGGCAACCGCTTGCTGCAGATCGGCGGTGAAGCGCCACTGGCCGGATGGCGCGCAGGACCGAACCAGCCAGGTATCAGGATCCTTTGGCAGTCCGCCGCTGATCGGACGATGTGACGGACGGCGCAAGGCGCCACAGGCCCTCGCGCGCCACCCCAACCACCCGCCCTTCCGCCGCCAGCTTGATCAGATGCGCGTAAACCGACATCTGTGCCAGCCGGTGCAGGACTTCAGGGACTTGTGCGTAGAGTTCGGCCACCAGGTCCGGGATGGTGCGCCCATCCGAACCTGCGAGTGCCGACAATATCCCGGCTTCGCGCGCCAGGCGGTGATCAATCACCTGCTGCAAGGTGGCGTGCGCGCCGTGCATGAGCCGGCCATGGCCGGGCGCGATGCGTTCGACAGGCTCGTTCTGCAAGCGCCGCAGCGAGGCCAGATAAGCCGCCATGTCGCCGTCCGGCGGTGCTATCACCACGGTGGTGCCTTCCATCAGGTGATCGCCAGCAAACAGCAGGCCCTGCTTTTCCAGCAGGTAGCAGATGTGATCGGCGGCGTGACCAGGGGTGCGCAGCGCGCGCACCGGGCCCGCATCGGTCATCAGAACGTCGCCATCGGCCAGCACCTGATCGGGCGCAAAACCCGGCGTGCTGACCCCGGCCAGGGGAATGCCGCTGCCATAAACCGGCACGCCACAGTCGCGGGCCAGCTCCAGCGCACCCGACGCATGGTCGGGGTGGGCATGCGTGACCAGCACGGCAGTGACAGCCCCCCCGGCGGCGCGCTTTATAGCCTCCAGGTGCGCTGGATCATCGCTGGCGGTGTCGATGACCAGCACCTGCTGCGTGCCCACTAGATAGGTATTGGTGCCAGGCCCGGTCATGAAGCCCGGGTTAGGCGCGGTGATGCGCCGCACGCCGGGCCACACGTCGACCGCCGATGAAAACGGAAACTCCTGCCGCACCGCCGACGTATCGAACGGATTGCCCGCGGGCGTGGCGCCATTCATATGACCACTCCGCTCAGGTCGACCTCTTCCACCCCCTCGGGCAACGGCAAGCGCACGCGCCGCGGCTTGCCGTCGGGTCCAAAAATCAGCTGCGGCAGAATCGTCGGCACTGCCCCGATGTCCCGCACCGTAACCAACAGCTCCGCCAGGGATGACTGGTGAGCCAGGAACTCAAGCTGCTTGCGCGTCGCCGGCACCAGCTTGAAGGTACCGGCGGCATGCCGGACCAATGCATCCGCTGGACGCACCCAGCAGTGATCCACCGTCTCCTGGCCATCGTGGAGCGGTTCCTGCCCCGCAGGCGCCCGGCACAGGAAAAACCGCGTGTCATAGCGGCGCGGCATACCCTCGGGCGTAATCCAGTGGCTGTAGTAATGGACCTGGTCCAGTGGCAGGCGCAAGCCTTCGCGCTCGCAAATCGCCGTCAGTGTGGTCTGACCGGCGTTAAGCGCCGCCCGGTGTGCCGCGAAGCGCTGCTGCAACGCGTCGTCATGCAGGCTCAGCGTGCACCCGCTGGCATCCGCCGCCAGCAGCACGCCGGCCTCCTCGAAACACTCGCGAATCGCCGCCAGATAAAAGGCCAGACCACCGCCAGTAACGCCAAGTCGTGCATTCGCCTGCCCGGCGTCGAGGCCCATGCACAGACGCTCCGCGTCCAGACTCCCGTCGGCACGGTCGACCCCGCCCCCCGGGAACACGTAGGCACCCGCGTTGAAATCGCTTTTCACCGTGCGCAGCAGCATAAACACTTCGAAGCCCGCCGCGCCGTGAGCCGCCTCGCGCACCAGCACCACCGTGGCTGCGTCTCGTAGGGTCATGGCTTTTGCTCCACCTGACTGCGTTGCGCGGCGCGCCGGACCCGCCGCGCAACCATTCTATATCGCTCACCGGAACGCCCCGGAACCGGCGCCGGGGTCGCTTGGCGCGGGCGGGCAGCTTAAGATCGCTACATGGTTACAGGGACTTTTCGACGCCGCTGCGGGTGGCGGTGCATGCTCGGGCTGGCATTGCTGGCCCTGCTGGTGGCGGCTGTGCTCGCCGCGCCCGAGCGCATCCGGCGCTACGCGCAGCAGGCTCTGGCCGAAGCGGCTGGCGGCACCGCCGAGGTGACGGCAGTCGGTTTCGACCCGCTGCGTCTGGCGCTGCGCCTGGACGGCGTACGCGTTAATGACCCCAGCGGCGCCCTGGTGGCAGCCCTGGACAGCATTGAGGCCGACCTGGCGTTCGACTCTCTGTGGACGCGAAGTGTCCATCTGGATGCGCTGACCGTCAGTGGCCTGCGAGGACAGATCGGCCTGTTGAAGGATGGCCGCCTTACGCCACAGCTGCCGCCAGGGAACGCCGATGCCGGGCCGCCGCCACGCATCCGGATCGACGACCTGGTCCTGGCAGGCGGCGCGGTGGATGTGCGTGACGCCAGCGGTAGCCCTGCTGTCGGGCTCAGCATGACCGAGCTGTCGGTGTCCCTGACTGGCTTCGACACCCAGGCACAGTCACCCGCCGCGCTCCTGCTGACCGGAAAAGTGGGTTCTGGTGCGTTGCGTCTGGAAGGCGAGCTGACAGCGGCGCCGTTCGCGCTGTCCGGCAGCTTCGCGCTACAGGGCCTGGCGGCCAAGCCGGCACTGGCATACCTGGAACGCACGCTGCCGCTGAAGGCTCGTGGCGGTGACATCGACGCCAGTGGCGCCTTGCTGCTATCCGCGGCGGGCGCGGTACGGATCACCGACGGCCGAGTCAGCCTGCGTCAGACCAGGTTAGCCGACGCGCAGGACACGCCCGTGGCGCAGATTGCCGAGATCGCGGTGGAAGGCCTGGCCCTGGACCTGGCTGCGCGGCGTGTTTCGGTGGCGCGGATCAGCGGCCGTGATAACTGGCTTGCGTTGGCGCGCGGCGCCGACGGCCGTTTGAACCTCGATAGCCTGATCGGTGCCACGGACACCACCAAGACAGAATCCACCGGGTCGGCCTGGCAGGTAAACCTGGGCGCGTTGGCGCTGACCGGACAACGACTGACGGTCAGCGATGCAACGGTAAAACCGCCGCTAGAGCAGGAAATCACCGTTGAGCAGCTCGACATCGCGGCCCTGGGATCGACCGACAAGGTGCCGGTCTCGTTAACCGCCAGCCTGGCGGGCGGAGGCACTGTGGCGGTAACCGGCGAGGCGGTGTTGCCCGCTGGCCCGGCGCAGTTGGACATCACCGCCAAAGGCCTGCCACTGCCTCCATTCGCAGCATACCTGCCGGATGTTGGGCCGCTCGAACTACGCAGCGGAACCGCGGCGGCAACCGGCCGCCTGAGCGTCGGTGACCCCGACCCGGAGTTTCGCGGCCAGGTCACGCTGTCTCGGGTGGAACTGTGGGACACGGAACGCGACGAGGCACTTTTCGGCCTGCGCACACTCAGAATCGACCAACTGGTGGCCAGCACGCAGGGCGTCACGTCCAGCAAGATCTGGATCAACCGACCGACCCTGCGAACCATCATCACCGAGAACCGGCAGAGCAACCTGTCGCGGTTCGGCCCACGCAGCGTGGCACCGGTAGGCACCGCGCCGGTAGCCCAGGACGAACCGGAGCCCGCACCGGGGCCAAAGGCCGAGCCGACACCCATGCGCCTGAAAATCGACACCGTGCGCGTCAGCCGCGGCACGCTCAATTTTGAGGATCGCAGCCTGAGCCCCCATTTTGCGGTCAGCCTGCAGCAACTGCGCGGCGACATCGACGGCTTGTCCAGCGATACACGGGAAACGGCCCGTGTGTCCCTGACGGGTCGGGTAGACCAGTACGCGCCGGCATCGGTGACCGGGACCTTTAACCTGGCAACACCGCGCCAGGCGGCGTTCAAGCTGTCCTTCAGCGGCGTCGAGATGGCCACATTTGCGCCCTACGTGGGCAAGTTTGCCGGTTACCGGATCGAGCGCGGCACGCTCAATGTGGATCTGAACTACACGGTCGACGGCCCGCGCCTGACTGGCTCCAACAAGGTGCTTCTCGACCGGCTGGTCCTGGGCGAGCGGGTAGACAGCCCAGACGCGATCAGCCTGCCGCTGAGGCTGGCGCTGGCCGTGCTAAAGAACTCGGCCGGCATAATAGACGTCGACTTGCCGGTCAATGGCGACCTGTCGAACCCGCGGTTCGATTACGGCGCGCTGATCGGCACAGCGGTCAGACAAGTCATCGTCAAGGCGGCGACAGCTCCGTTTACGTTGCTGGCGCGGCTGGTCGGCGGCAAAGGCAAAGACTTGCAGACGGTCGGCTTCGCCCCTGGTAGCGCGGACCTGCCCTCGATACAGCGCGCCAAACTGCAAAAACTGGCGCAGGCGCTGATCGCTCGACCACAACTTACCCTGGAGATTCGGCCACGGGCCGACCAGGATGACAGCCGCGCCCTGGCCAGGGTGGCGTTGGGCGTAGCCATGGGTCAGGGGCCTGGTGGCGACGAGGCGGGCGATGCCGACGAGGACTCAACCGACCAGTTGAGCGCCCTGTACCAGGAGCGCTTCGGCAGCGAGCCACCGCTTGTACCCCCGCCCGAGGGCACCTCACCAAGCGCGCAAGAACAGCGCGCGGCGGCTGCACGCGCCGGCCGCGAGCGGCTGCTGGCGGCACTCGCACCGGACGCCAGGACCCTGCAGGCCCTGGCCCAGGCGCGCGGGGCAGCGATCCGGGCCGCGCTGGTGGACAATGGCGTGCCGGTGCAGCGCATGGCAATCACGCTGCCGGAGGAAAACGCCACGCTGCCGCTGACAGCACCTACCGAGTTCGCGCTCGGTAGTTCCTGACTCAGCGTCGGGTGGGCAGGCACGCGACCGCGATATCAAAAACAGCAACACCCTCATGATCCACAGGAGATACCCATGACCATCCTAGTAACCGGTGGCTGCGGCTTGGTCGGTTCGTTCGCGGTGCGCGAGGCAGTCGCGCGCGGCGTGCCGGTGGCAGCCTTCGACCTGGCCCTGAAAACCGAACTGCTCACGGACGTGCTGGACAAAGTCACGCTGATGCAGGGCAATGTCCTGCACGCGCCGGACCTGTATCGGGCGGTGCGCGAACTGAACGTGACGCGCATCCTGCACACTGCGAGCTTTCTCACGCCAGGCGCCTACGCGCGGCCCTACGCTAACGCCGAGCTGACCATCATGGGCACGCTGAACGTGCTTGAATGCGCGCGCGCCATGGGCCTGAAGCGTGTGTCGTATGTGTCCACCGGCAAGACCGGCTGGACCGGTGGCGCATTCGCCAAGGCCATGGGTACCGGCAAGCTCGACATCGCGGCCGACCCCTATGCCAGCGCCAAAGTCGGCGCCGAACTGCTGGCCAACGACTACCGCCAGCTGTACGACCTGGACGTACGCATCCTGCGCCTGGGTGGGCAGGTATACGGACCGGGCTATGCCTTTACCGGTGCCATCGGCCAGGGCCTGCAGCCGTTCATCGAAAAGCCGCTCAAGGGCGAGCCGGTGCGTTACGACCAGCCACTGCTGGCCTATTCGGCGCCGATCATCCCCATGCTTTACGGCGGCGACGCCGGCCGTGGTTGCATGGCCGCAACCCTGGCCGGCGAGTTGCAGCACGAGGTCTACGACATCAACGCACCTGTTGCCAGCACGCTGTATCAGGTGGTCGAAGCCATCAAGGCATTGATTCCAGGCGCCGACATTGAAGTACCGCAAGCACCAACCGAAGCCGGACCGTTCAAGGCCGGGCCGATCCCACCGGACCCGCGCGCACAGGCCGACTTCGGCTACCTGCCCGAATACGACCTGATGCGCGGGCTGCGCGAGTACATCGAGTTCGTCAAAACCGGTCGCTACCAGACCGTGGCCTGACGCCGGACCCCCCACGTGAGCCTGGGCACCATCCGCATCGAAGCGCTGCGCATCGACTGCATCATCGGCATCCTGGACAGCGAGCGGGTGATGGCGCAGCGCCTGCTGGTCGACGTGGAACTCGATGTGGACTTTGCCGCCGCGGCGGCCAGCGACGACGTCGCCGACACGGTCAACTACGCCGAGGTGGCCCAGAGCCTGACCACGCTGGCGGTGCAGGGGCAGTTTCGGCTGGTCGAGCGTTTCGTCAGCGACGCCTGCTCGCGCCTGCTCCAGAACCATCCGCGGATCCAGCGGGCACGGATCACCGCGCGTAAACCGGACATCCTGCCCAACACCCACAGTGTGGGCGTGAGCCTGGAGCTGCGCCGGTGACAGCCGACCTGGCAGGCCGGGTAGCCCTGGTGACTGGCGCGGCCAAACGCACTGGCCGCGGCCTGGCCCTCGCACTGGCGCGCGCCGGGGCCGATGTCGTGGTGCATTACGGCCGGTCACAGCCGGAGGCCGAAAGCGCGGTGGCCGAAATCACATCCCTCGGGCGCCGCGCCTGGGCCCTCTCGGCGGACCTCGCCACGCCTGGAGAAGCCGAACGGCTGATCGAGGCCGCCCTGCGCGCCGTCGGTCGGCTGGATCTTCTGGTCAACAACGTCGGCAACTATCCACTTGGGGAGCCACTGGACCAGACACCGGACGAATTCCGCGCCACGCTGGAAACCAATCTGACCGCACCGTACGCGCTGATCCGCGCCGCCGTGCCGGCGCTTGCGGCCTCCGGCATGGGACACGTCATCAACCTCGGTTATGCCGGCGTGGAACACCTGGTCGCCAACCCTCGCGCCATGGCGTACCAGATATCCAAGGCCGGCCTGCTGGTGCTCACGCGCAGCCTGGCCCAGGCACTGGGGCCACGGAACATCCGCGTCAACATGGTCTCGCCCGGTCACCTCGACAACTCGGTTGACCTGCCGGAAGCCATTGAAAGCCATGTGCCACTGGGCCGCCCGGCGCAAATCGATGACGTTGCCGGCGCGCTGCTGTTTCTGCTGTCGCCGGCCGGCGCCTACATCACGGGTGCCAATATCGAAGTGGCCGGCGGTTACCGGCTGAGTCTGGCCGACGCGTTGACCTGACAGGTCAACCCATGGCCTTGGGTTGGGGCCTGCTTAATCGGACCGAATACGACCCCCGCGCTGAGCCGCAGCGTCACGCATGTGGCGACCGCGCTTTCAGCCAGGCGGCCAGTGCATGGCACGACCCGCGAGCACATGCAGGTGGATATGGAATACCGTCTGCCCGGCCAGACGGTTGCAATTCATCACCGTGCGGTAGCCGTCGCTGGCATGGCCCTGGGCCTGTGCCACGGCAGCGGCCGCAAGGTACATACGCCCCACCAGTTCGGCGTGCTCCGGCTGCAAGTCGTTCAGTGTCGCAATGTGCTCGCGCGGAATCACCAGGGCATGAAACGGCGCCTGGGGATTGATGTCACGGATTACCAGCAGGTGTTCGTCAGCATGCAGCAGGTCCGGCTTGATGTCGCCGGACACCATCTTGCAGAACAGGCAGTCGCTCATCGGCGTGCTCCGGGGAAGTCGAGCTCAGGCGCTGGCCGCGCGGGGCAAGGGCTCGCGCCCAGCGGCGCGGTCCTGCGACAAGCCTTCCTGCATCAGGCGCATCCATTCCCGGTACTGGCCGTGGTACAGCGTTTCGTCGGTGGCGTTCGGCCCGCTGCTGTTGGGGTTGATGCCCAGTTCCTTGGCAAACTTGTCCGGGCCATGCGTCATGTGCGTCATGCCGCGGTCGTAACCCTGCTGCCACTCCACCAAGCGGGCGGCGTAACCCGCCTGACAGGCCTCGAACACCGCCAGATCGTCCGGCGTGGCCATACCGGTCGCGTTGAAGAAGTCCTCGTACTGACGGATCCGCCGCTCGCGCATGGAGGCCGACTCGCCCTTGGCGGCGATGCAGTAAATCTTGACCTCGGTGAGGTCGGCCGAGATCGGCCGAAACACGCGAATCTGCGACGAGGCCTGCTCCATGAGCTGCACATTCGGGTAGATCAGCACATTACGCTGGCGCTTGAGCATCCACTCGGCAGTTGCGCCGCCGACGCGCTGCTCGACTTCGTCCTTCTGCTGCCACAGCGGGCGGTTCTGCGGCATCGGGAAGTCGATCCAGATCAGCGCGTGACCGCGCTGCAGGTCGTAACAACCGCTGTCGAAGCCTTTCATCATGGAGTCGTCATAGGCAACCTTGACCTTGTCCTCCTTGCCGGCGGCCGCGGCTTTCATGCGGCGGGTGATAACGCCGACGTAATTGGCGTGGATGGTGGTGAAGTGATAGCCGTCGATGCCGTTTTCGGCCTGCATCTTCCAGTTACCGCGGTAGCGGTAGGTGGAGGATCCCTTGATGACCTCGGCGCCCTGCGCCGACATGGCGTCCAGCATGTCCACGAACGGCTTGGCGTCGGCCAGGTGTTCCTGCAGCGGCGGCACCTCGGCACTCAAGCTGCCGAACACGAAACCCTTGTAGCTTTCCAGGCGCGCGATGTGACGCAGGTTGTGGTCCTGCTGCTCGAACGCCGGCGGATAAGCGCCGCTGTCGTGATCTTTGATCTGCATATTCTGACCGGCCGAGTCGTACACCCAGCCGTGATAGGGGCAGGTCAGAAACTTGCTGTTGCTCTTGGCGGTGCGGCACAGCGTGGCGCCGCGATGGGCGCAGGCATTGACGAAGCAATGCAGCTTGCCGTCGCCATCCCGGCTGACCACCACCGGCTGGCGGCCGATGTGGGTGGCGAAATGATCGTGCGGATCGGCCACCTGGCTTTCGTGACACAGGTAAATCCAGGTGCGCTCGAAGATGTACTTCATCTCCATCTCGAACAGCTCGTCGTCCGTGAACAGCCGCCGATTCACCTCGAACAGCCCATCCTGCGGGCGATCGATCAATAATTTGTCCAGCTCATTGGGGGTCATGGGGTCTGCCTCCATTACAGATTCGCGCGGTAACGCGCCATCAGGTATCCGACTTTTGGCCGCTGATTGTGCCACGGGGCCGGGCCGCAAACCCTGGTCCGCCGGCCAGCGCCGCGCGCGCACGGTAGAATCGGCGCCCTTTCGCGCCAGGTGCCGCCATGACGCTGCTGTGGATAGTGCTTTTCACCCTGGTCGGCGGCACGGCCAGTGCCAGCGCCGCCGGCGCGCTGCTGTTACTGCCCGACCGCCTGCGCGAGCGCCTGCTGCCGTCTTTGGTCAGCTATGCGGTTGGCGCGATGTTGGCGGCGGCCTTCCTTGGGCTGCTACCGGAGGCTTTCGAGCATCCGGGCGCCACGCCGTCGGGCATTACCGGCATGCTGCTGTTCGGAATTCTGCTGTTCTTTGTGCTGGAGAAATTCGTCCTGTGGCGGCATTGCCACACCGACACCTGCCAGGCTCACGGCACGCCTGATCAGGCTTCAACTGCCCGCCCGTGGCGTGCTGCCGGCTCGCTGGTGCTGATCGGCGACAGCGTGCATAACCTGATCGATGGCGTGCTGATCGCGGCTGCCTTCCTCACCGACACGCGTCTGGGCGTACTGACCGGCCTGGCCATCGTAGCCCATGAAATTCCGCAGGAAATCGGCGACGTGGCCGTGCTTACCCACAGCGGCTACTCGCGCGCCAAGGCAATGACCTACAACCTGCTGACCAACATACCGACCCTGGTCGGAGGCGTGGTGGGTTACTTCACCCTTGGCCCACTACAGGGCGCACTGCCGTACGTACTGACCTTGGCGGCGGCCAGCTTCATCTACATTGCCGTTGCCGACCTGATACCGGATTTGCACCGCCGCCCGGAACCGGCGGCTACCGCGGCCCAGGTGCTGCTCATCGGCGCCGGCATCGGCACCATCATGCTGAGCCATCTGGCGCTGGAACAGTGGCTGCATTGACGCATCGCCGACACTGGCGGCGTCAGCCTCGGGCACCGTTTCCGCTCAGGTCGGCTCGATATCTCGAAGGTGCCGGCCCACGGCCAGCCAGGCGCCGGCCAGGCCCAGGCCACCACCCAGCAACAACAGACCGAGGCTGCCGCTAAGGCCCGCCGTGACCAGCGTAAGGCTGGACCCATACACGCCGGCCAGCGTACGCACCGGTGCGGCCAGACCGATATTCACCGCCACCAGCAACAGTGCGGCGACCAAGCCGCCGGCGACGCCCTGGAGCAAGCCCCAGTACAGAAACGGCCGCCGAATGAAGGCATCGGTGCCGCCGATCAGCTTGGTGACCTCTATCTCCTGACGGCGGTTGAAGATAGCCAGGCGAATGGTATTGCCGGTGACCAATACCACGCCCGCGCCCAGCAGCCCCGCGAACACCCACACGGCGCGGCGACCGACCTCCAGCAGGGCATTCAGTCGCCGCACCCAGTCCAGGTCGGCTTGCACCTCTTCCACCTCGGACAACGCCCGCAGCCGAGTCGCCAACTGCTCCAGAAGCGCTTCGTCCGCCGGACCCTTGGGCGCGAGCACCAGCGCCGCCGGCAGCGGATTCTCGCCCACCAGCGCCAGCGCGTCAGCCAGGCCTGAATTGCGCTCGAACTCGGCCAGCGCCTGCGTGCGGTCGATCAGGGTAACGCTGGCCTGCGCGGCCAGTTCCCGCCCCAGCCGCGCCGCCAGGTCCGTCGCCCGCGCGTCGGGTAGATCCAGCTTGAGGTAGGCGGTCAGGCGCGGCTCGCCATCCCAGCCATCGGCGGCCTGGCGCAGGGTGGCCAGACTCAGCAGCAGACTGGCCGGCAGCGCCAGGCTGACGCCGATCACCAGCGCCGTGAGCAGGGCACCCAGGCGCTGGCGGTACAACTGGCCAACGCTCTCGACGAGCACCTGCAAGTGGCGTTCGAAGTAGCGCTTCACGGCCTACTCGTCGCTCACCAGAGTGCCGCTGTGCAGGGTCAGGGTGCGGGCGTCCATCTCGCGGATCAGCGCGTGGTCATGGCTGGCGATCAGCACCGCCACGCCAACCTGGTTGAAATCCCGAAACAGGCGCATCACCTCGCGCGACAACTCCGGATCGAGGTTGCCGGTTGGTTCGTCCGCCAGCAGCAGGGGCGGGCGGGCGACCAGCGCCCGGGCAATGCCAACCCGCTGCTGCTCGCCGCCGGACAGCGCAAGTGGCGTGCTGCGTTCCTTGCCAAGCAGACCAACCTTGTCCAGCGCCGCGCGCACCCGGCGGCCAATTTCGTTCTGGCCGTAACCGGCCACCACCAGCGGCAGGGCGACGTTGTCGGCCACGCTGCGGTCGGCCAGCAGCTTGTGGTCCTGAAAGATGATGCCGATGCCACGCCGGTAATAGGGCAGGCGACGGCGCGTCAGGCGGGCCAGGTTCTGGCCGTTGACAACGGCCTGCCCGCGGCTGGGCTTTTCGATGCCGGCGATGAGTTTCAGCAGCGTGCTCTTGCCGGCGCCGGAGTGGCCGGTCACGAAGGCAAGCTCGCCCGCCTCCAGCGTGAAGCTGATGTCTTTGAGGGCGTCGCCACCGGCGGCGTAACGCTTGCTGACGTGCTCGAACAGGATCATGTGGCCGCCCGTTCGTCGCGGCCCAGCAGGGCATCCACGAACTCCTGGGCGACAAACGGGCGCAGGTCGTCGGCACCCTCACCCACACCCAGGTAACGGATCGGCAGCCCAAGCTGGCTGGCACTGGCCAGCACCACGCCGCCCTTGGCCGTGCCATCAAGTTTGCTCAGCACCAGGCCGGTGACGCCGATTGCGTCATGGAACTGGCGTGCCTGCACCAGCGCGTTCTGACCGTTGCCGGCGTCCAGCACCAGCAAGGTCTCGTGGGGCGCGGCCGGATCGAACTTGGCCATCACGCGGCGGATCTTGCGCAGCTCATCCATCAGCCCGGCCTGCGTGTGCAGGCGGCCTGAGGTGTCGGCGATCACCACGTCGGCGCCACGGGAGCGCCCGGCCAGCAGCGCGTCGAAAATCACCGCCGCCGGGTCGGCGCCCTGCTGCTGGGCAATGACCGGCACGCCGAGCCGATCGCCCCACACTTTGAGTTGTTCCACCGCCGCGGCGCGAAAGGTGTCGCCAGCAGCCAGTACCACCTGCCGGCCTTCGTCGGTCAGCCGCTTGGCCAGTTTGCCGATGGTCGTGGTCTTACCGGCGCCGTTGACACCAGCCATCAGGATCACGTGCGGCCGCGCCGTATACGTTGGCGTTGGCCGTTCACACGGGGCCAGCAGCTCGACCATGCGCCTGTTCAATGCGGCCAGCACGGCTGCGCCGTCGGTCAGCTCCCGGCGCGCCAGACGGGCGTTCAGGTCATCGACCAGGTCGCTGGTGGCCTCGACTCCGGCGTCGGCACTCAGCAGCAGGGTTTCGATCTCCTCGACCGTGAGGACGTCGATACCGCGCCGACCCAGCAATACATCGCCGATGCCGCCACCGAGCCGCTCGCGGGTACGCGCCAGACCCTGGCGCAAGCGGGAAAGCAGGCCCGGGCGTGAAATTTCGGTCATTGGTGGAAGATCAGAACCAAACAAGCGGCACAGTGTCATAAGGCCGCATCGGCCTATGCCAGTTATGCTAACACCCACGCGGTAGCCGGCCGCCGTGCCCCCTCGCGAAAAGGAGCCTTCCCTGGTGAAACGGATTCTTTGTGCGCTACTGCTGCTGGCGGGCGCGCCGCTGCATGCGGCGACGCTTGAACAGACTCTCAGCAACGGCCTGAAGGTCATCGTGCGCGAGGACCATCGCGCTCCCGT
>NZ_JBFIII010000037.1 GCF_041601295.1 Immundisolibacter sp. | reverse complement strand
GCAAGACCACCATCGCCCGGCGGCAGCCGCTGCGGCCAGAACACCGCCACCCCGGCATCCGCGAGGCGCCCGGCGGTCAGTTCCAGCAGCAGCGCGTTCTGAAAACAACCACCGGCCAGCACCACTCGCTGGGCGCCGAACTGCCGCGTAACAGCCGCAATCAGGTTCGCCAATCCGGCGTGAAAACGCATGCTGATGACCCCTGCCGGCGTGCCGGCGGCGACATCGGACAGCAATGCTGTCAATAGCGGACCCCAGTCGGCCACGTGCCCGTCGAGCGCCGGACGCAGGGGCAAGGGATAGGGCGCTGCCGGCCCCGCTGCCTCGGCCGCGGATTGCAAGGCCTGCGCGGCCTGTCCCTCAAAACTCATCTGCTGGCACAAATCGACCAGCGCGGCGACGGCGTCGAACAGCCGGCCGATGCTGGACGTCAGCGGCGCGTTGATGCCGCGCCCGATGGCCCGATGCAGCGAGCGTCGCTCGTCGGCCGTGAAGGCGCGCAGCGGCGGCAAATCGAGTGCCCCGGCCGCTTCGCCATAGGCGGCGTGTAATAGCCCTAGCGCCGCCCGGCGTGGTTCGCGCGCCGCGCGCTCGCCGCCGGGCAGCGGGAACGGCCACAGCCATGCCCGGCGCTGATAAGCCTGGCGTGTGCAAGCGAAAAACTCGCCGCCCCACAGCGTGCCGTCGTCCCCCAGGCCGCTGCCGTCCCAGGCCACGCCCAGCACCTCGCCGTCCAGGTCGTGCTCGGCCATCACCGCGACCACATGGGCGTGGTGGTGCTGCACCCGCCGCAACGGCAGGCCCAACGCCCCGGCCCGCAGGCTGGAGGCGTAGTCAGGATGGGCGTCGCAGACCACAAGCGTCGGCGCCGTGCCTGTTAGTGTCGGCAGCTCCTGTACCGCGGCATCGAAGCCGGCCAGGGCCGCAGCGCTATCAAGATCACCCAGGTGCTGACCCAGCACGATGCGCCGGTCACCGCCAACCGCCAGCGCCGCCTTGAGGTGCCCACCGAACGCCAGGACAGCACCGTCGCCGGGCCCGCAGGCTACCGACAGCGGCGCGTAACCGCGGGCGGCGCGCAGTACCTGCGGGACGCCGCGGACGATCTGCACCACCGAATCGTCGAGCGCCCGCTGGATGGGCCGGTCGTGCAGCAAAAAGGCATCGGCAACGCCGGCCAGGCGGGCAAGCGCGTGTGCGTTCTCGCTGCACAGCGGTTCGCCCGCAACATTGCCGGACGTCGCGACCACCGGGAAATCCAGCCGGTCCAGAAGCAGCCGGTGCAGCGGCGTATACGGCAGCATCACGCCAAGACGCGGATTGCCAGGCGCTACGTTCGACGCCAGGCCGTCGGCGCGCCGCGGCAGCAGCACAATCGGTGCCGCGGCGCTGGTCAGCGCCGCGCGTGCGACAGCACTCACGTGACAGGCAAGCTGCACGGCCTCAAGCTCGGGGTACATCACCGCGAAGGGCTTGTCGGGCCGCGCCTTGCGCTCGCGCAGGCGCGCCACCGCAGCCCGGTCGCGCGCATCCACCAGCAACTGAAAACCACCCAGGCCCTTGAGTGCCAGCACGCCGCCGCCCCGCAGCAGCGCGGCGGCGCCGGCGAGTGCCGCTGTGCTCTGCGCCAGGGATTGACCATCGCCGTCCGCCAACCACAGCCTTGGCCCGCAGGCCGGGCAGGCGTTGGCCTGATGCTGAAAACGGCGGTCGGTCGGGTCGGCATACTCGACCGTGCACGCCGGACACAGCGTGAAGCCGGCCATACCGGTGCGCGCACGGTCGTACGGGAGACCGGCAATGATGCTGTAGCGCGGCCCGCAGCGGCTGCAACTGGTAAACGCATAGTCGAAACGGCGGCTGGCCGGGTCGCGAATCTCGGCCAGGCAGTCCGCGCACAGCGCCAGGTCCGGCAACGGCAGCGCGTCGCCAGCGCCAAGACTGCTTTCGGCCACCACAAACGTGGTCCGGTCGTCGGCCCGGCAGGGCTGCGCCTGGACCTGATCGACCCGTGCCGGCGCGGGCGCCGCGCGTAGGCCCGCCAGGAGTTGATGCAGCGCCGCGGGTTCACCCTGGGCATCAATTTCAACCCCGACCGGGGTGTTGCGCACCGAACCGGCAAGGCCAAGCTGGCATGCCAGCCGGTAGGTGTAGGGCCGAAAACCCACGCCCTGCACGGCACCGGTCACGGCGATCCGCAGACGCTGCCGGCGCGTTTCAAACGCGGCTGTGGCCAGGGCCATCAGCGCACCTCGATGCCGCGCAGCAGGATGTCCTGCGCCTGCGGGTGGTCGGAGTCGTCCGAGTGCTCGACCTCAAGCCAGGCGCCGTCCGCAACACTGCCACGGCAACCGGCGACGAAATGCTCCCGAAAATGCTCGGCCGAGATATGGCTGAGCGCACCCAGCCACACACGCACGCCGACCACCTGCTCGGCCCGTTCCTGCTGGGCGACGGCTTCGATCTTGCTGAGCAGGTTCGCGATCAGGGAGTGTTCATGCATGGCTGGCCTGCGTGTACTGGCGGATGATTTCCTCGACCAGCGCCGCGGCGGCGACGGCCACCGGGGTCGACAGCCCCTCGCCCAAGCCGAAGTCGGCGCCTTCGATGCCATAAACCGTGAGTTTTTCCGGCAGGTCACCAAGCGCGCGGGCCAGTTCCACCGCCTCGCTGGCGCCC
The DNA here is from genome assembly GCF_041601295.1 of Immundisolibacter sp. Lineage (NCBI taxonomy): Bacteria > Pseudomonadati > Pseudomonadota > Gammaproteobacteria > Immundisolibacterales > Immundisolibacteraceae > Immundisolibacter > Immundisolibacter sp. The sequence goes on along the minus strand of NZ_JBFIII010000037.1, from coordinate 23,856 downwards.
AGCAGGTGCGTCGAGCAGCGTAACCAGTCCGGCGGCAGCGGCGCTGCCGCCGCATCCAGGCGATGGACGGTGCCAGCCGGCGCCCCGGACTGCACAGCGTCCAGCAACAGCACCTCCTGGGCGCCGCGAAAAGCGTCGAGCAGCGACAGGCCGTCGTTGCCGAGTGTCAGCACCTGCGCCTGCGGCCCCAGCCGCCCGGCAAGCTGCCCGGCCAACCACGGCCCAACCCCGTCATCGCATCGCGACGGGTTGCCAATGCCAATGATGCGCGGCCGGTCCACTCAGTCGCGCTCCACGTCCAGTTTGAGAAAATGCGCCGAGCAGGAGATACACGGGTCGTAATTGCGGATGGCGGTTTCGCAGACCCCGCGCAGGGTGTCGTCCGGCAGGTGCAGGTTCGGTTCCAGATAGTGACGCAGGTCGGCTTCGATCACCGCCTGGTTGACCGCCGTCGGGGCGACAATCTTGGCGTCCGTGATCAGGCCGTCCTGGTCCACGGTGTAGCGGTGGTACAGCGTGCCGCGCGGCGCCTCGGTCGCGCCATAACCCACGCCGGGGCGCAGTTCCACCGGCAGCGCTGGCAGGTCGAATTCGCGATAGGCGTCGACCAGGCGCAGCGCCTCCTCGAAGGCCAGCACCACTTCCACCGCGCGCACCACGATGCTGCGAAACGGGTTGCAAACCTGCGCGCCCAGGCCTGCCGCGTCGGCTGCCGCCCGCGCCCGCGGCGTCAGGCGGTCGCGGTTCAGCGCGTAACGCGCCAGTGGCCCCAGGTGCACCACGCCACCGCTCGCGGTGCGACTTTGCAGCGCGGTGGAGTGCACCTCATGATGCTCCTGAAGGTAGTCGTCATAGCCGGTCACCGGCAGATCGACACCGCGACTGGACACCAGCCGGCCGGTGTTCATCGGATAGTGCTCGGGGTGACGCAAGGCCACGAACTCATAGTCGCGCTCGAAGTCCGGAAACGCCAGCGCCGAGACGCGCGCCACGGTTTGCTCGGCGGCCCCGAGCGCCCATTCCAGCTCGGCCCGCAGCGCCAACAGATCGGCGCGTTTCGGCGCCCGATAAAAGCCACCCAGACGCACGTTGATGGGATGAATTTCGCGCCCGCCGAGCAGCGCGACGATGGCATTGCCGGCTTTCTTCAGCCGCAGGCCCATACGCACCAGCTCGGGGTGGTCCCGGGCGATGCGGACCGCATCCGGGTAGCCCATGAAATCGGGCAGGTGCAGCATGAAGATGTGCAGCACGTGGCTCTCGATCCACTCCCCGCAGTACAGCAACCGGCGCAGGTCGGCGATCGGGGCCGACACCTCGACCCCGCACAGGTCTTCCATGGCCGCGCAGGCGCTCATCAGGTAGGCCACCGGACAGATGCCGCAGATGCGGGCGGTAATGTCGGGCGCCTCGCGGAAATCGCGCCCGCGCAGCAGCGCCTCGAAAAACCGTGGCGGCTCGAAGATACGCAGCTGCGCGGCCACCAGTCGGTCTTGTTCGATGCGCAGGTGCAGCGCACCCTCGCCCTCCACCCGCGCCAGATAGTTCACCTCGATGGTACGCGTGCCCTCACTCATGCCGCGCCGCCTCGTCGGCAAACGCCGGTGCGCCGGCATTGAAACTGCGGTACACGCGCAGCAGCGTCGCGCGGTCCATTCCGAGCTCGGTCAGCCGTTCGCTCAGGGCTGCCGGATTAGGCGTTTCCTTGGGGCCGAAACAGCCATAACAGCCACGGTTATAGGCCGGGCAGATAGCGCCGCATCCGGCCTGCGTCACCGGCCCCAGGCACGGCGTGCCGTGCGCCACCATCACGCACGGGGTGCCGCGCGCCTTGCATTCCTCGCACACGCTAGCGGTCGACACATTCGGCCGCCGGCCGGCCAGCAGCGCCGCCAGCAATTCCAGCAACTGACGCTTGCTCACCGGGCAGCCACGCAGCTCGAAATCGACCTTCACGTGCTCGGCAATCGGCGTGGAGGTTGCCAGCGCATCGATCACCTCGGGCCGGGCATAGACCAGCTGCTTCCATTCCTCGACATCCCGAAAATTGCGCAGCGCCTGGATGCCGCCGGCCGTGGCGCAGGCACCGATCGTGACCAGCAGCCCGGACTCGGCGCGGACCTGCTGGATGCGCTCGCGGTCGTGGGCGGTGGTGATCGAGCCTTCCACCAGGGACACGTCGTAGGGACCGGGCAGCATGTTGCTGGAAGCCTCCGCAAACAGGGCAATCTGGACCCCCTCGGCGAGCGCCAGCAGCTCGTCCTCGCAGTCGAGCAGGCTCAGCTGACAGCCGTCGCAGGAAGCGAACTTCCACACTGCCAGCCGCAGTCGGGGCGCCGTCACAGCTCCATCACACCCAATAAATTGGACAGGCGCGGCCAGGCCAGTACCGGCCCGTCGCGGCACACGAAATGCGGACCGAGCTGGCAATGGCCGCAGTAGCCGACAGCGCATTTCATGTTGCGTTCCAGGGACAGGTGGATGGCCTTATCCGGCACGCCGCGCTGCTGCAGCGCCAGCACCGCGAAACGCATCATGATCTCCGGCCCGCACAGCAGCGCGGTGGTGGTGGCCGGATCGAAGCCGGCGCGGTGTATCAGGCGGGTCACCACGCCCACCTCGCCAGACCAGTCCGGCGTGGCCCGGTCCACCGTAACCGCGACTTCGATTTGTCCACCGTCGCGCCAGGCGGCCAGTTCGTCGGCGAACAGGACGTCAGCCGCACTGCGCGTGCCATAAAGCACATACACACCGCGGTAGTGGGATCGGCGCCTGAGCGCCTGGTAGATGGCGGAACGCAGCGGTGCCAGACCCAAGCCACCGGCGACGATCAGAAGATCGCCACCCTCGGCCGCCACCAGCGGCCAGGCGCTTCCGTAAGGCCCACGCAAACCGATCACCTCGCCGACCTTCAGGGCCGCCATCGGCCGGGTGACACTGCCCACCGCGCGGATGGTGTGCAACCAGGGCGTGCCCGCCGGGTCGCTGCTGATCGACACCGGCACCTCGCCGATGCCGTAGGCGTACAGCATGTTGAACTGGCCTGGCAGGAACGACGATCCCGTGCCGTCTACCGGCTCCACTGCCCAGGTGAATACATCACCGGCGGCGCTCTCCGGTCGCCGCCACGCGATGCGCCAGGGCGCCGGCAACGTGGCATCCATACCCATGGTTACGCGCCGGGAGGTGCGTACACATCCAGCACTTGCAGCCGACACGACTGCACGCGCTGGGTGAGCGTCCCCACCAGCGTCTTTAACACCGCATAGCCGACCGTCGGATCCTGCTCCATTAACGCGCGTAGCGGCGCGGCGGCGAAGGCCAGCGTGCGCGTCGGCAGCACCGCGTGGGCGTCGAACTGGCAGCGGTGCGGGGGCACGAACCAGGACCAGCCAACCGCCTCGTCCGGGCCGATGGTCTCCAGCGTCACCACGCCCTGCCCCGGCACCGCCAGACGAATCTGAACCTCGCCGCTGAGTACCAGATAGAAGGTGTCCGCCACCGCATGCTGACGCAACAAATAGTCTCCCGGGGCAAAACTGCGTTCGCCGGCACAGGCGGCCAGGCCCGTGCACTGCCCCGGCGTGAGCCCCTGGCAGAAGCGCTGACTGTCGACCAGTTCGCGCAGGTTCATGCGGTCGCCCCCCGGTCGTCGGAAGCGATGACGGCCACTTCCTCGGTGATGTCGATGCCGACCGGGCACCAGCTGATGCACCGTCCGCAGCCGACACAGCCGCTCTCGCCGAACTGATCGTGCCAGGTGGCCAGCTTGTGGGTCAGCCACTGCCGGTACCGGGACTTGACCGAGCCGCGCACGCTGCCGTGGCCCAGGTGGCTGAACTCGACGTTGAAACAGGAATCCCAGCGTCGCTGGTGGTGCGCTGCGCCGGCCAAGTCGGTGACTTCCTCGTTGGTGGAGCAAAAACAGGTCGGGCAAGCCAAGGTGCAATTGGCGCAGGACAGACAGCGATCGGCTACTTCCTGCCAGCGTGGGTGTTCGAGATTACGCATCAGGAGCGCCGGCACCCCCCCGGCATCCAGACTCCGGCTGATGCTGGCGGCGGTTCGCTGCGGCACGGCGCGGATAGCAGCGAGATCGTCGGCGCTTGCCGCGCGTCCGGGCAGATCGGCCAATAGCTGTGTGCCTATGGCCGAACCGGCCTCAATCGCAAAGTGGTGCCCGGCGGCGTCGATCAGCTCGGTCAATGCCAGGTCATGGCCACTGGAGACCGCCGGACCGGTGCCCATCGAGCTGCAAAAGCAGGTGTCGGCCGCCACCGCGCAGTTGACCGCCACCAGCAACACCGCGTCCCGCCGCGCCGCATAGGCGGCGTCGACGTGCTCACCATCCCGGAACACGCGGTCCTGAATGCCGATGGCGGCGAGTTCGCAGGCGCGTACGCCGATGAAGGCGCGCTTGGGTGCTGCAAGCGCTGCCGGAGTAAAAGCCAGGCCACCGTCCGGCTGGCGGGCCACCGAAAACAAGGTCTGCTGCGGCGTAAACAGGTAGCGCTTCCACGACTGCGGCCCAACCGCGTAGCCGAACAAGGCATCATCGTCGCGCCGCTCCAGGCGATAGCTGCCAGGCGCCTGGTGGTCGGTCCAACCGGCCGGCAGCTCGCTGACCTCGTCGATACGGTCGTAGACGATGGCGCCGTCGCGGCGCACCGGGCCGATGGTCTCGTAACCGCGCACCTGCAAGGCGCTGAGCAACACCGCCAAACCGGCACGGTCGATCAGTTTCACTGTGTCCGCCAAGCTCGCTTACGTGCGAACAATCTTCGTACTGAACGCCCGGCGCTTCTATGACTTCACGCAAGGATCAGTACGATGCTGCCCCAGGTGATCCATCCATGCCGCCTGGACCCGCCACCGGCCGGGACACTCAGCGGATACCGTGCTTGCGCAAGCCCGCCGGCGTGAAATAGTCCGGGTCTGGGCGATTCACGAAGTCCGGAGGCCCACCGCCGCGTTTCGCGCCCACATTGAAGAACGCGTTGACCGACGACTGACGGCCATTGATCAGATCCATATTGTTGTCGCCCCAAAAAGTAAGCATGGGCACGTCGTAAAACTGCAGCGAATAGCTTTCCAATACACGCCACAGATCGCCTTTGGCGTCATACATCTCAGCCGCGGTGCCGGCCCAGCTGTCTTCGTCGTAATACACAAACCGATGCGGCGACAGGTGACGGTATTTCGGTTTGAGTTTCATCTCAATCGCCCACACCCGATGCAACTCGTAGCGCATCAAATCCGAATTGAGATGCCCAGCGCGGACAATATCCTTGAAATCATATTCGGGGCTGGCGAGCTTGTAACTGTTATAGGCAATGAAATATTCCTTGCGCACGGGCTCGGAATACTCATACCACTCCTCGTCACCGGTCATGCCGAACATGGTGCGCGAGTCGGCGGTGCGCAAGCCATCAGAACCCGTGCCCGGGCTGTCATAGAAACCAATTTCCGGAGCCTTGCGTACGCGCCTTTGGCCTGGAATGTATAAATATGCATCAAAGTCCTGAGACTCGAAATAATTGCAGCCACCAAACATGGTGCCCGCATTGCGCGGCGGCTGCAGATCCTCCGCACTGAAGCACCACATGGCGCCACCATTGCGCGTGAAAACCTCACCCTTTGGTTTCTCCTCCGGGGTCATGTACTGCAACAGAAGTGAACGATCGACTTTTACTGTTTCCGCATAATTGCCATCGGCAAACGCGTTGAATGCATAACCCCGCCACACATGTGATTTTCCAAAAAAATACATGCCGTGGTTATAAACCGCCTCGGCGCCATTATTGGGAATGGGAAATGCAACCCCCGGTCGATAGCTGCTTGTGTCGAGGCAGCGGTACTCGCGGTCTGGCCCCGGCGAGGGGTCGCAATGCTGTGTGTGGGTTGCATTCCAGATAGAATTCTCATAATGCCATTGCGGGACGGCTGCGCTACGCCGACTGGGAAACACCGGCATGGTGAACGTGTCCGGGTATTTCTGGAACAGAGCAATCGACCCTGGCAGGAGTCGGTCGGCATACTGTTGGTAATTCTGCGCGGTAATGGTAAACAGAGGCTTATCATCGGCATAAGGATCCACATACCAACCGCCGATCTCGTAACCCGCAGGCGGTGTAGAGATACCACCTTCCCAGGGGGGGATGGTGCCATCCGCATTGCCAGCGCGAACTGCGCCCATCGGAGTCAGGCGAGTGCCTTGAAGGCCAAGTTCGGCTGCCTGTTCAGGGGACACCAGTGCCCAAACCGGCATGGCTGACCATAGACCCAGAACGACTCCCATCACCGCCAAATTCAACTTCAGCGTTGTCATAGTTTCGCCCCCTCGCAGCCAAGAAATTCGAAAATCTAAATGGCGCTTCCCGGACCGACCCGCAAAAACACGGACCAGGCGACCGATACGTCACATCGGCTTGGGCGAGCATAGGTCACTGAACGGGAAATTTGAACCCCCCCCGAAGCAGGTCGGAAAATCGCCGCCGGCTACTCGCTTCGTAACGAGTCTGGTGCGGGCCAGTTTCAGGCGCGACTCACCAATTGGGGCTAACCGCTAAAATGCCAAGACTATGTCCCGGCCTGCTCTATCAAGGACCGTCATGCCCTACCCGAAACTTCCGCCTGTATCCCTGCAGCAATGGCAAGCGGCAGCCGAAAAGACGCTACGCGGCAAGCCGCTGGACCATCTGACCTGGCAAACGCCCGACGGTCTGGCGGTCAAGCCGCTGTATACGGCGGCTGATCTAGCGGGACTTGAGTTCGCCGACACCCTGCCCGGCTTCGAGCCCTTTCTGCGCGGGCCACAGGCCACCATGTACGCCGGACGGCCGTGGACCATCCGTCAGTACGCCGGCTTCTCGACGGCCGAGGAAAGCAACGCCTTCTACCGCACGGCGCTGGCAGCCGGCGGCCAGGGCGTGTCGGTGGCCTTCGATCTGGCCACCCACCGTGGCTACGACTCCGACCACCCGCGCGTCGAGGGTGACGTCGGCAAGGCCGGCGTAGCCATCGATTCGGTCGAGGACATGAAGGTCCTGTTCGACGGCATTCCGCTGGACACCGTCTCGGTGTCGATGACCATGAATGGCGCGGTGCTGCCGGTGCTGGCCGGCTACATCGTGGCCGCCGAGGACCAGGGCGTCGGCCAGGACCAGCTTTCCGGGACCATCCAGAATGACATCCTCAAGGAGTTCATGGTCCGCAACACCTACATTTACCCGCCCGAACCGTCCATGCGCATCGTCGGCGACATCATCGGCTACACCGCGCAGCACATGCCCAAGTTCAATTCCATTTCGATCTCGGGGTACCACATCCAGGAAGCCGGGGCCACGCAGGCGCTGGAGCTGGCCTTCACCCTGGCCGACGGCATGGAGTACGTGCGCGCCGCGCAGGGCAGCGGGCTGGACATCGACGCCTTTGCGCCGCGGCTGTCGTTTTTCTTTGCCATCGGCATGAATTTTTATCTGGAGATCGCCAAGCTGCGCGCGGCGCGCCTGCTGTGGTGGCGGATCATGAAAACGTTCGGCGCCCAGGATCCGCGCTCGCTGATGCTGCGCACGCACTGCCAGACTTCCGGCTGGTCGCTGACCGAGCAGGATCCTTACAACAACGTCATCCGCACCACCATCGAGGCCATGGCGGCGGTGTTCGGCGGCACGCAAAGCCTGCACACCAACGCGCTGGACGAGGCCATCGCCCTGCCGACCGAGTTCTCGGCGCGCATCGCCCGCAACACCCAGCTGGTGATCCAGGAAGAAACGCACATCACCAGCGTCATCGACCCTTGGGGCGGCTCCTACCTGATGGAGAAGCTCACCCAGGACCTGGCCGACCAGGCCTGGCAGATCATCGAGGAGGTCGAGGCGCTCGGCGGCATGACCAAGGCCATCGAAACCGGCATGCCCAAGCTGCGCATCGAGGAATGCTCGGCCGCCAAGCAGGCGCGCATCGACCGCGGCGAGGACACCATCGTCGGCGTCAACAAGTACCGCCTGGCCACCGAGGACAGCGTCGACACGCTGGAAGTGGACAACGCCAAGGTCCGCGACGGGCAGGTGGCCCGTCTGAAGACGCTGCGTGCCAGCCGCGACGAAAATGCCGCGCAACAGGCGCTGGCCGCACTCACCGAGGCCGCCCGCAGCGGCAGCGGCAATCTGCTGGCACTGGCCGTCACCGCCACGCGTGCCCGGGCCACGGTCGGCGAGATCAGCGACGCCCTGGAACAGGTCTACGGCCGCCACCGCGCACAGTCGCAGTCGGTATCCGGCGTATACGGGGCGGCGTATGCCGGCGACAGCGGCTGGGACGAACTGCGCGGCGACATCGAGGCCTTCGAGCGTGACTACGGCCGCCGCCCGCGCATCATGGTGGCCAAGCTCGGCCAGGACGGCCACGACCGCGGCGCCAAGGTCATCGCCACCGCCTTTGCGGATCTGGGCTTCGACGTCGACATCGGCCCGCTGTTCCAGACCCCGCAGGAAGCCGCCCGCCAGGCAGTGGAAAACGACGTGCACGTGGTCGGCATATCGAGTCTGGCCGCCGGCCACAAAACACTCGTGCCGCAGATCATCAAGGCACTGAAAGCCGAAGGCGCGGATGACATTCTGGTGGTGGTCGGTGGCGTCATCCCGCCGCAGGATTACGACTTTCTGCGCGCGGCCGGCGTGGCCGGCATCTTTGGCCCCGGAACCGTCATCCCCAAGGCCGCGCGTGACGTACTGACCGCCATCCGCGCTGCCCGTCCGGCGCAAGCCAGCCCTTGAACGACTCGGACGTCACAGCCCTGGCAGCGGGTGTCCAGGCCGGCGAGCGGCGCGCGCTGGCTCAGGCCATCACGCTGGTCGAATCCACGCATCCGCATGACCGGCCCCGCGCGGAAGCCTTACTGACAACGCTGATGCCGCACACTGGCCAGGCGATTCGCCTGGGCATCAGTGGCGCGCCGGGTGTGGGCAAGTCCACCTTCATCGAGGCACTGGGCCTATACCTGCTCAGTCTCGGGCAGCGCCTGGCCGTGCTGGCGGTGGATCCGTCCAGCCAGCGCACCGGCGGCTCCATCATGGGGGACAAGACGCGGATGGAGCTGCTGTCGCGGGAGCTGGCGGCGTTTATCCGGCCCTCGCCCAGCGGCGGCAATCTGGGCGGCGTGGCCAGCCGCACCCGCGAGAGCCTGCTGCTGTGCGAGGCGGCCGGTTACGACGTGGTCATCGTCGAAACCGTCGGCGTCGGGCAATCCGAAACGGCGGTCGCCGGCATGGTCGACTGCTTCCTGCTGCTGCAACTGCCCAATGCGGGCGATGAGTTACAGGCACTCAAGAAGGGTGTGGTCGAACTTGCCGATCTGGTCGTCGTCAACAAAGCCGACATCAGCCCAACGGCCGCGGCACTGGCCAAGAGTCAGTTCGAGCTGGCCTTGCACCTGTTGCGGCCGGTCTCAGGGCACTGGTCACCGCCCGTGCTGACGTGCAGCGCCTTGCACCAGCAGGGACTGACTGCGGTGTGGGATACGGTCATGCGCCACCGTGCGGCGATTACCGATGGCGGTGATCTGCCCGCCAAGCGCGCCCGTCAGGCCGTCGACTGGCTGTGGGCATTGGTCAACGAGCAGCTGCGACAGGATTTTCGTCGGCATCCGGCGGTGGCCGATGCGCTGCCCAGGATCAGCGACGCCGTGAGCCGTGGCGACCTGAGCCCCACCGTTGCCTGTCGGCAATTGCGAGCGCTGTACCGCCCAGGCGAATGAACCCGGCCCGGCATTGACGTGAGTCAACCTGGCTCGACGCTGCCATTGGCATAGTTCTGGAACGATATTTCCGCAGCTAGCCGAGGTTCCCGCCGTGAGTGACACCATGTACGACTGGCTCGGTGGCGAGCCCACGGTGCGTGCCCTGGTCGACCGCTTCTACGACCTGATGGACAGCGATTCCGAGGTGGCCACCATCCGCGCCATGCACAAGGCCGACCTGAGCCCCATGCGTCAGTCATTGTTCGAATACCTGTCCGGCTGGCTGGGCGGACCCGCGCTGTTCATCCAGAAGCGCGGCAGCCCGTGCATCGCCAAGGCGCACAAACCGTTTCAGATCGACGAGGCCGCCACCCAGCAATGGATGAAGTGCATGGGTCAGGCGATGATCGACGTGGGCATCGACGACAAGTACCGGCAAATGCTGGAACCGGCCTTCGGCCGTGTCGCCGATGCGCTCAAGAATTCTTGATTATTTAAAACAATCAATTAAACAAGAAAGCTCAGATTCGGGCTCATTAAAACGACCTCGTCCATCAGGATGTCCCGCGCCGCCAGGCGCAGCTCGCCATCCACCTCGCGAAGCTGGTCCTCGCGCCGGCCCGAGAAAAAATACGGCTGCTTCTGTGTCGGCCGCACCCGGAACACCAGCACGTGGCTGGTGACCCGAAACGTGCCCGGCTGCGCGCCGTCGTAAGCGCGGATATTGGTCACGAAGTGGCGGGTGATGGTTTGCGGGTTCTCGGCGGTGGTGCTGGACGGCCGCGACCACAGGTCGATACGCACGGCCAGCGTGGTGTAGTCGTCATCGTAATAGCCGTTCACGAACTGCGTCTCGGGTGCCTGACCCTCGTGAAAGCCGCGGCCCGGCATACGGTAGCGGATATCCGGCGTGACCCGCTCCAGCCAGCGGCCGTAGGCGTGCTGGTCGAACAGCTCGGCCTCGTCGTACAGAAAATTCAGGATGCGGCGATAGGTCGCGTCGTCAACTTGTTGCTGGGTGTTTTCCATTGCCATGTTCTCAGCCTGCCGCCATCAACTCGCGCCAGCGCAGCAATATGCCGAACTCGGACATTTCCGAGTAAGTCGAACGATAGGCCTCACCCGGTCCAGGGAAGTCCGCAATGCGTTCGTCGTGCGAGGCCAGCACCATCTGGAAGCTGCTCATGCGGTCGCGGCCAATGGTGCCGCGGCTGCCGGCATCGATGGCCGCCCAGGCCTCGGCATCGTCCTGATCGAAGGTGTCGGCGGCGGTAAAGGTGCGAATGCCGGCCTGCAGGCTGGCCTGTTTATATTCGTCAGGGGCCTCCCGATCGGCGAAGAACCAGTTCCATATTTCGGTCCGATCCGGCCCGGTCGGCTGCCAGACCCGCACGTTGAAGAAATTGACCGGCATCTGGTCAGGCGAGAAGAAAATCGGGAAATGCACCCATGACAGGTTTGGGAAAATAGTCATCACCTTGTTGAACATGTTCGACTTGAGCTTCAACTGTCCGGGATTCAGCGTTTTCTCGTAAAGCTTGACCATGTCCGGGTGAAACCCTATCCACGGCGGCATGCCCGGTGGCAGGTCCACAAAAATGCAGCCATGCCCATTGCCGGCACGGATTGCCGGACCCTCGATGGCCAGGTCCCGCAGTACTTCCAGCGGCATGCCGGCGGCGATCTTGCGCGTGATTGGACCGTGCGTCTTCAACGCGTGTGGCCCGTCAGCGCCGAAGTTGACAGCGCCGTACTTCCAGTTCTTTTGCGCTATCCAGCGCACCGGCGCACCCAAGGCCTGCGCGCCACCCGGCGTACGGGCGAACAGCATGTCGATGTACCAGCGGGCGTCACCCAGGTACTCGTCCAGACTGGGCGCCTGATCGTTGAACGTGGCGAAAATCAGCCCGGCATGCACGCCCACCCGCGCCTGCACCAGGTTGAAGGTACCCAGGTCCACGCGACCCTTGTAGGCCTCGGGGGTATCAGCCATGGCACTGAGCAGGCCGGTGTTGTCGAAACTCCAGCCGTGGTACGGGCACACGTAGCCGCTGGAGTTGCCGCTGTCGCCCCGGCACAGCAGCGCGCCACGGTGCGTGCATGCATTCAGGAATACCCGCAGCTTGCCGTCCTGACCACGTGCCAGGATGACCGGATCGTCACCCATCACCCGGCTGACGTAATCACCGACGCGTAACACCTCGGATTCGTGGCCAACGAACAGCCAGCTGCGGGCGAACACGCGCGTCAGCTCAAGGTGGTGAATATCGGGATCGGTGAAGACGCGCCGACTGACGAGGCCCGTTTCGGGATTGACCAGACTGGCGGGATAACCGCTCAGGTCGTCGATTTTCATGCGTCGTTCCTCCATGAACGTGTGGTGCCCGGCGCATTGCAAACGCCCGGCTCGCCTGGGGTCTTCCCAATACCGGCTGCGGGGCGCGAACCCAGACCCATTGCGCAGCCTTAACGCCCGTTAAAGTGCCGCAAGACCGGCCCAAGATCAAGCGTCCTCAATGACGCGACCAGGATTCGCGCCGGTCAGGCGACCCGTCAGAACCCGATCGCGGCCAGACGCTCCCGTCAAGGAGCCGACTATGCCACGCAGCTGTACACCAGCGCCGGCGGCGCGTTGAACAGCACCGGATAGATATCCAGGCGCCCGAAAATCCGTTTCAGGTTGCGCCGAAAACGCCAGCTGGTGGGCAGCATCTGCGCATGCACAAAGCTGTACGACACAAACGCCCCTCCGGGGCGCAACGCGGCGAGCACGGCATCGACCACCGATGTCTGCTGGTGAGCACTGAAGTTGGCAAACGGCAGGCCGGACACCACCGCATCGACCTGGCCCAGACCGCGTTCGGCCAGCACTTCACCCAGGTTCTGCGCGCCGGCGTTGATCACTTCCACCCGCGGATAGCGCGCCGCGACATAAACCGCGAGGTCAGGGTCCAGTTCCAGCGCCAGCACTCGACACGCCGGGTGAGCGCGCTGCTCCAACATACGGGTGAACGCGCCGGTGCCGGGACCGAGTTCCACGATCACCCGGGCACGGGCAAAGTCGATGGGGTCGGTAATCTGGCCCGCCAGCAGCGGCCCACTGGGAAAGGCGGCGCCCATGCGCATGGGATTGGCAAAAAAAGAACGCAAAAAGCGCAGGTCCAAAGCGGATCCCTCCCCAGGGCACCAGTGGCGCGGCACATTAACCTTGCGCGAGCAGCGGCACAAGCAAACGCGTGCGCCGCTGAGGCGGCTCGACTCCGGGTGACGGCTCTGACCTGTCTGGCTTCATCGCAGACCCCCGCTGCCCTGACCCGGGCCACGAACCGCCTTGATGCGTTAGGGAGCCGCTGCTTTGCCCAGCGCTTGCCCAGGAACAGCGCGTCGCGGTTGGCCACAAATGGACGCAGCGGGCATGGTTTGCCGTGATCGTCGCGCACGGTCCGGCGCCGGGCCTGCGTCCGGGCTGCGGTCGCCCCCAAGGGCCCAAGCTACAATTCCACCCCCACCGACCGCCTGACTCCGCCATGACCGACCGTACCGCCCTGCTGCTTGAGCAGCTCGAATCGCGCATCCTGCTGCTGGATGGCGCAATGGGCACTATGATCCAGCGCTACGAACTGACCGACGCGGACTATCGGGCAGAGCGCTTCGCCGACTTCGCGCACGAGCTGAAGGGCAACAACGACCTGCTGACACTGACCCGGCCAGACGTGATCAGAGCCATTCACAATGCCTATTTCGACGCCGGTTCCGACATTGTCGAGACCAACACCTTCAATTCGACCGCCGTATCGCAGGCCGATTACGGCCTGCAGGACCTCGTTTACGAACTGAATTTCGAGGGCGCGCGCCTGGCGCGGGCCTGCGCGCTGGCGTACAGCAGCGAGGCCAAGCCCCGTTTCGTCGCCGGGGTGCTTGGCCCCACCAGCCGTACCGCGTCGGTGTCGCCGGACGTGAACGACCCCGGCTTTCGCAACGTAAGCTTCGCCGAGCTGGTGACCAATTACACCGAGGCGCTGCGCGGCCTCATTGACGGCGGGGTGGACATTCTGCTGGTCGAGACGGTGTTCGACACGCTCAACTGCAAGGCCGCGCTGTACGCCATCGAGACACACTTCGCGGCCAGCGGCCAGCGGCTGCCGGTGATGATCTCCGGCACCATCACGGATGCCTCCGGCCGCACCCTGTCCGGCCAGACGGCAGCGGCGTTTTATGCATCGGTGGCGCATGCGCAGCCGCTGTCGGTGGGCCTTAACTGCGCCCTGGGCGTGGAGCTGCTGCGCGAGTACGTGCACGAACTGGCCGGCGTGGCCGAATGCCGCGTCAGCGCGCATCCCAACGCCGGCCTGCCCAATGCGTTTGGCGGTTACGACGAGACGCCCGAGTTCATGGCCGGGCACCTCAAGCAATGGGCGCAGGACGGCCTGCTGAACATCGTCGGCGGCTGCTGCGGCACCACGCCGGAGCACATCCGCGCCATTGCGGACGCGGTGCAGGGCATCGCGCCCCGGCCCCTGCCGGAGCCAAGGCACATGCTGCGCCTGTCCGGGCTTGAGCCGCTGGACATCGACGCGAACAGCCTGTTCGTGAACGTCGGCGAGCGCACCAACGTGACCGGCTCGAAGCGCTTTGCCAACCTGATCAAGGCCGGCGACTACGAGGCGGCCATCGACGTCGCCCGCCAGCAGGTGGAAAGCGGCGCCCAGGTCATCGACATCAACATGGACGAGGGCATGCTCGACTCGCGGGCGGCCATGGTGCGTTTTCTGCACCTGATCGCGAGCGAACCGGACATCAGCCGCGTGCCGGTGATGGTGGATTCGTCCAAGTGGGAGGTGATCGAGGCCGGCCTGCAATGCCTGCAGGGCAAGGGCATCGTCAACTCGATCAGCATGAAAGAGGGCGAGGCAGCGTTTCTGGAACAGGCGCGGCTGGTGCGCCGCTACGGCGCGGCGGTGGTGGTGATGGCCTTCGACGAGCAGGGCCAGGCCGACACCTGCGAGCGCAAGGTGGCCATCTGCGAGCGGGCCTACCGGCTGCTGACGCAGCAGATCGGCTTCCCGCCCGAGGACATCATTTTCGACCCGAACATCTTTGCCATCGCCACCGGCATCGACGAGCACAACAACTACGCGGTCGATTTCATCGAGGCGACGCGGCTGATCAAGCAGCGCCTGCCGCACGCCAAAATCAGCGGCGGCGTGAGCAACGTGTCGTTCTCGTTTCGTGGCAACGAGCCGGTGCGCGAGGCCATCCACACGGTGTTCCTGTACCACGCCATCCAGGCCGGCATGGATATGGGCATCGTCAACGCCGGTCAGCTTGGCGTGTACGACAGCGTCGATCCGGACCTGCGCGAACGGGTGGAGGACGTGGTGCTGAACCGCCGCCCGGATGCCACCGAGCGCTTGCTCGAAACCGCCGAGCGCTACCGCGGAGTCGCTGGCGCGGCGGCGCCGGTGCAGGATCTGGCCTGGCGCGAGCTGCCGGTCGGCAAGCGACTGGAACACGCCCTGGTGCGGGGCATCACCGATTACGTGGATCAGGACGTCGAGGAAGCGCGCCTGGCCTTCGCCCGTCCCATCGAGGTCATCGAAGGCCCGCTGATGGACGGCATGAACGTGGTCGGCGACCTGTTTGGCGCCGGCAAGATGTTCCTGCCGCAGGTGGTGAAAAGCGCGCGGGTGATGAAAAAAGCCGTCGCCGTGCTGCTGCCGTACCTCGAGGCCGAAAAAGACGGCAGCGCCCGCGCCCAGGCCAAAATACTGATGGCCACCGTCAAGGGCGACGTGCACGACATCGGCAAGAACATCGTCGGCGTGGTCTTGCAGTGCAACAACTTCGAGGTCATCGACCTGGGCGTGATGGTGTCCTGCGACACCATCCTGCGCACCGCGCGCGAGCAACACGTCGACATCATCGGCCTGTCGGGCCTGATCACGCCCTCGCTCGACGAAATGGTGCATGTGGCGAAGGAAATGCAGCGCGAGGGCATGGACCTGCCGCTGCTGATCGGCGGCGCCACTACCTCGCGCGCCCACACGGCGGTGAAGATCGCGCCCGCCTTCGACGGCACCACGGTATACGTTAAGGACGCCTCGCGCGCCGTCGGTGTGGCGCAGAACCTGATCTCGCCGGAGCTGCGCCAGGGCTTCAAAAGCCAGGTGCTCGAAGACTACGCGCAGGCCCGCGCCCGCCACGCCGCCAAACACCAGCGCAGCAAGCTGCTAACGCTGGAGCAGGCGCGCGCCAACGCCTACCAGACCGACTGGGCCGCGTACCGGCCGGTTGCGCCAAGCCAGCCGGGCATCACCGTGCTGGACACCATCGATCTGGCCGAACTGGTTCCCTACATCGACTGGACGCCGTTTTTCCAGGCCTGGGAACTGGCCGGCCGCTACCCGAAGATTCTCGACGACTCGGTGGTCGGCGAGCAGGCGCGCCAGCTGCTGGGCGACGCGCAGGCCATGTTGCAGCGCATCGTGGACGAGCGCTGGCTGACCGCCCGCGCCGTGGTCGGCCTGTTTGCGGCCAATGCCACCGGCGACGACGTCGAGCTCTACACCGACGACACGCGCACCGCGGTGCTGGCCACCCTGCACCACCTGCGCCAGCAGCAGGAAAAACCGGCCGGCGTGCCGAACCTGTGCCTGGCCGATTACGTCGCCCCCCGCGACAGCGGCGTCGCCGACTGGCTGGGCGCGTTTGCCTGCACCGCCGGCATCGGCATCGACGCCCACGTGGCGCGCTTCGAGTCGCAGCAGGACGACTACAGCGCCATCCTGCTCAAGGCCCTGGCCGACCGGCTGGCGGAAGCCCTGGCCGAGTGGCTGCACCAGCGTGTGCGCACCGAACTGTGGGGTTACGCCGCAGGCGAAACGCTCGACAACACAGCCCTGATCGACGAGCAATACCAGGGCATCCGCCCTGCGCCCGGCTACCCGGCCTGCCCCGAGCACACCGAAAAAGGCACGCTCTGGCAGCTGCTGGACGCCCAGCGCAACGCCGGCATGAGCATCACCGAGCACTACGCCATGCTGCCGACGGCGGCGGTCAGCGGCTGGTACATCGCCCACCCGCAGGCGCGCTACTTCGGCGTCGGCGACATCGGCCGCGACCAGGTCGAGGACTACGCCCGGCGCAAGGACTGGACGCTGGCGCAGGCCCGGCGCTGGCTGGCGCCCAACCTGGGTTACGAGCCCGACTAAAAAGGACAACGATAAGCCGAGTGGGTATCGGTCCCATTCGGTTTTACTGGTGTCCCCTGGGTACTCAGGCCGCCATTACAAAAATGGCGACGATGCAGGCCAGACCGCCGACGTAAGCCAGCGAGCGTAAGGTGGCGAGGTCCGCGATATAGAACGCGGCGTGCAGCGTACGCAGCGCCACAAAGGCCAGCGCAAGCTGGTCCAGGGTGCCCTGGGCGAGGCCCAGCTGGTGGCCAACGATCACCGCCGCGGCGAACGGCGCAAAGTTCTCCAGCATATTCGACTGCGCCCAGTCGGCACGTTTTCGCCAGCCAGAGACCGCCGCCACGCTCAGTCGCGGCTGGCTGTTATCGAAACCGCCACTCTTGGCCAGCCCACCCAGCACAGGCGGAAAGAAAATCAGTACCAAGACACACCAGTAAGCAATGGTCATGCGGCCTCCGGGATCGCGTGGTCAGTGCCTGAATACATCCTCCTCACGCTACTGCCGGCAGCCCTTCCCGCCGGTATGCCTGTTCCAGGAAACGCGGCTGCATCCAGGCATCCAGATCGACCTGTCCCAGGTAACCGTGGCTTTGCATGAAATCGATCTGTACCTGCAGCAGGCGACGGACTTCCGGCCCAAACGACGGCCACAGTTTGTTGTGAAAATCCGCTTCATAGCTGGAGCGGATGTCCGCTTCGGACACACCCAGTTCCCTGGCCATTACCGCCGTTGCCTCGGCCGGGCGGGAGGCGGCCCAGTTGGCGGTGCGTACCAAAACCTGCAGGTAGCGTTCCACCGCCTCGGGTGCTTCCCTGGCCAGGCCGGCGCTCACGGTAATGATGCGCGGGTTGGCATTGACCATGTGCGCGCGATCAGTCTGGTCGGTCATCAGGTCGTAGAGCTTGCGGATACGTCCCTGGTAGCGGCGCTGGATCAGACCGACTTCGGCGTTCTTGCAAAAGATGGCGTCCACTTCGCCACGCAGCAGGTAATCGATGTCGGCATCGTAGAGGCTCGGTCGGTCACCCTGTTTCAGGTCGGCGTTGATGCTGCCGTGCATGTCGTCGTTGATGGTCATCTCCACAAACCGGACGTCCGACTCCCGCATGCCGTTGGCCAGCAAGGCGGAGTAGAAACCCTTGTGAGCGTTGACCTTCATGAAGTCGATCAGGATGTACGGGCGCACCGGCAGTCCGCAGCGGCGGCCGGCCAGATCCTGAACGCGCTGGGCCTTGTCGTCGGCCCGCACAAATGTGGCCAATGAGTCGGCGACGAAGGTCAGGCCCACTGCCAGTGTGTCGGCGCCGCGGGTGCGTGCCCACAGCGGCGGGATGGCGCCACCTTCCCTGAATGAATCGGCCAGGCTGTGATCGAAGTGAGAGTCAGCCTTTTCGCGGCCAAGCTCCTTGATATTGCGCACCACAAAGTCCGAACCGTCGAACTCCTTGTCGAACGACTGGCGTTGAAAGGCGATTCCGGACGCCGTGGCGACCGGGCAGC
Source organism: Immundisolibacter sp. (assembly GCF_041601295.1). Lineage (NCBI taxonomy): Bacteria > Pseudomonadati > Pseudomonadota > Gammaproteobacteria > Immundisolibacterales > Immundisolibacteraceae > Immundisolibacter > Immundisolibacter sp. The sequence continues at coordinate 5,420 of NZ_JBFIII010000037.1, read as the reverse complement.
GCGTATACCATAAGGTGCGGGCCATGGGTATCTCCTGTGGGGATCCTGGACGGACAAGGTTTTGTCAACTCTGGTTTTGTCAACTCTCTTGTAAGCTGGCACTTTAAACTTCATATATGCGAGCCGACAAGCCACGAAGCTCTCCTGCCCACGACCACTCGGTCCAACATGACAAATAGCGCTTTCGACACACCGGAGGCCGCCGAGGCGGCCTTCTACCTGGCCCTGGAAAATGCCGACGCGGCATTGATGCACGCGGTGTGGGATGACGGTCCGGATCTGGTGTGCGTACACCCGATGTGGCCCGAGCTGCACGGCCATCGCGCCATCTTCGCCGCCTGGCGTCGCATGTTCGCCGGTGGCCCGCACCTGACCGTGAGCACGGTATCGGTTCTCCAGCGCCGGGATGGGCAACTTGCCACCCACGTGGTGCACGAACAACTGAACCTGCGCGGCGACGACAGCCACCAGCCACCGGTGATCGCGACCAACGTTTATCGGCAAACAGACTCCGGCTGGCGCATGATCGTGCACCACGCCTCGCCCACGCCGACGGTCACCGTGGACGAGGACACGGTGCTGCACTAGGGGTCCGCTGATTTACTCCGCGGCACCTGCAGTGCCGGGACGCGGTTGCCCCCAGCCTGCTTGCGTTTGCGGCGGACTACCCGCTTACAACAGACGCTGAAAAAATACACCTCGACAGACTGCCGACCCCTTTGTACAGTCCACCGGTCAGGCTCAATAAGCCGACTTCGAGGTACTGGAACTTCACATGACCTCCGGCTTCTTGCTCAGTTCATTCCTGTCGCCGGTGTCGAACCTGCGCGATACCCATGGTGGCAAGCTCGCCCGGCACACGGCTGGTCCGGCGCGAACGGCGCGAACGGCGCGAACGGCGCGCGAGCATGCTGCTGTGGCTCTTTGCACGGGCGACCTGGCCACTACCGCAGAGCCGGCCAAGCACGTACCGCGCGCCCATGCCGATGCGTGGCCCCCTAGCTACCAACGCGCCTGTCCCAGCTGATGCAAGGCGACGAACTCACACGGCAGGTGTTCCTCGGGCGCCAGGCCATCTTTGATGTGGATCGAAAAGTCGTTGCCTACGAGCTGCTGTACCGGATGAGCGCCGCGGCAGGCGATGCTCTGACCGACAATGAAGACCGCACCTCGCACGTGATGATCGATGCCCTGATGTCGATTGGTCTTGATCGGCTGGTCGCCGGACAACGGGCTTTTCTGAACATGGACACGGCCAGCCTGCTGGCGGAACTGCCCCTGACGCTGCCGCCACAACGCGTGGTGATCGAGGTACTGGAAACCGTGGCACCGGAGCCCAAGGTGCTGGCCGCGCTGCGCCACCTGCGCGATCGCGGTTACCGGATCGCGCTGGATGACGTCGTCTACCAACCGGCGCTCGACCCGCTTCTGGAGCTGGCACACATTGCGAAGGTTGACTTGCCCGCCATCGCGGCCGGTCAGCTGGCCGATCAGGTGAACGCCTTGCGCCGTTTCAACGTCGAGCTGCTGGCGGAAAAGATTGAGACCGAAACGCAGTTCGAGCAGACCCGCGAGCTTGGATTCACGCTGTTTCAGGGTTATTGGCTGGCCCGACCCAGCACTGTCAGTGGCAAGCGTGGCCTGATGCGACGCGAGGATGTGCTGAGTCTACTGGCACGCCTGCAGGATCCGTCGCTGCAAACCAGCGAGCTGCAAACCCTGGTAAGCAATAACCCAGGCCTGAGCCACCGCCTGCTGCGTTATATCAACTCGGCGATGTTTTACCTGCCCCGGCGTATCGATTCGATCCGTCAGGCCGTGGTCTTGATCGGCCAGCGGCAGATCCGCCAAATCGCCAGCTTGCTGCTGCTTGACGGCGGCGAGACACCCCCCCTCGAGCTGGTGCGCCTGACGCTGCTGCGGGCCCGAATGTGCGAACAACTCGCCGCACGCCTGAAGCTGGACGCGGATGCGGCCTTCACCGTGGGCCTGCTATCGACCGCCGAATTGCTGGTCGATCAACCGTTGACGCAGATTCTGGCCGACATGCCACTGAGCGAGGCCACGGTACAAGCCATCTGCACCCACCACGGGCCATTGGGCCAGATACTGGCAGCGGTTACCCATTACGAAACGGGCAATTTCGACCATCCAGCATTAGTGGCCCTGGCCGAGCTTGATCTGACCGCCCGCTATCTGGAAGCCGTGGAATTCGTGGAAAGCATCATGGCCGCCAGCCGCGGCTGATCGCCTGCATTGCCAGGATTTCGAGTACCCCAGCGGCCTAAACCGCGACCTGCGCGTCGCTGAACTGCATGCGGTGGAGTCGGGCATATACGCCTCCCTGACGCAGCAAGCCGGGGTGATCACCCTGCTCGACCACGCGCCCGTCCTGCATCACCAGGATCAGGTCGGCGTTCTCGATGGTCGACAGGCGATGTGCAATGACCAGCGTGGTGCGGTGATTCATCAGCGCATCGAGCGCGGCCTTGATATGGCGTTCGGACTCGCTGTCCAGCGCCGAAGTGGCTTCGTCCAGGATCAGGATCGGCGCGTCCTTGAGCAGCGCACGGGCGATGGCGATGCGCTGACGCTGCCCACCGGACAGCAGCACGCCGTTATCACCGACCATGCTGGCCAGCCCCTGCGGCAGCTTGTCGATGAACTCCATCGCGTGGGCCTGCTCGGCCGCGCGCACGATATCGGCCTCGCTCACCTCGCCGCGGCGACCGTAAGCGATATTGTTGGCGACCGTATCGTTGAACAGCACCACATGCTGGCTGACCAGCGCAATCTGCGCCCGCAGCGAAGCCAAGGTCAGATCGCGGACATCGACACCGTCGATCAGAATGCGTCCTGCCTGCGGCTCATAAAAACGCGGCAGGAGCCCGACCAGGCTGGTCTTGCCCGACCCCGAGCGCCCGACGATGGCTACCCGCTGCCCCGGTTCGGCGTGCAAGGACACATCCTGCAGCACCGGCGCCGGGCTGGTGGCATAACCAAAACTGACGTTCTGGTAGTCGACCTGGCCGCGGGCCAGGGGCAGCTCCTGGCGGCCGTGGTCCGGCTCCGCCAGCTCGTCGATCAGGCCAAACACGCTGCGCGCAGCCGCGATTCCCTTTTGCAGCACGCCGTTGACCTTGGTCAGGCGCTTGACCGGCGCCTGCAACATGGTCACCGCGACAATGAACGAGGTAAACCCCCCCACCGTGGTGCGGTCGCTGCTGGCAAAAGTCGTTGCCGCGTAAAGAATGCCCGCCATGGTCAAGGCAATCAGCATCTGCACCAGGCCGCCGCCGAGCGCATCCACTGACACCCACTTCATGTGTAATTGCCGGTTGCGCTCGGACAGTCGGTCGAAGGCCGCCGACTCTCTGACCTGCCCGTTGAACAGCTTGGTCACCAGGTGGCCGTCCACGACCTCGCCAGCCGCCGCCGTGATATTGCCCATGGACGCCTGGATACGCGTGCCCAGGCGCCGAAAGCGCGACGACACCACGCCGATGCTCGCCGCCATGCCCGGGCCCACGACAAGAAAAATCAGTGCCAGTTTCCAGTTCAGATAGAACATCCAGCCCAGCAGGCCAAGCACGGCGACGCTGTCCTTCAGCAAGGTCGTCAACGCGTCGCTGGTTGCACCAGCAACCATCTCCACGTCGTAAGTCACCTTGGAAATCAACGCGCCAGAGGCGTTGCGATCGTAAAAACTCGCCGGCAGGCGCAGCAGGTGATCGAACATCGCCGTGCGCAAATCCTTGATCACCCGGCGCGCCACCCAGTTCATGCCGAAATCGGCGCCGAAGTTCATTACCAGACGGGTCAGAAACAGCCCCACCATGACCAGCGGCAACCAGCGGATCACCTCCGGGTCGCGCTCCACGAAGCTGCCGTCGAGCATCGGTTTCATCAGCGCGGCAAAGGCCGGGTCAGTCGCTGCCGCTCCCACCATGCCAACCAATGCCACCGCGAACACGCGCCAATGTGGCCGCGCATAACCCAGCAAACGGGCATACAGCTTCCAGCGCGAGACTTCGGCGGCCTCACTCATGGCGCTGTGCCGCCGTATCCACCGTAAAGGTAAGGCTGTCCAGGCCCGCCTCGCGCGCCGCTGTCATGGCAGCAATGACCCGTTCATGCGGCGTCTTGCGGTCCACTGACATGACCAGCACCGGATCGTCGTGCCCGATGGCTGCCTTGCGCAACGCCGCCGTCAGGCCCGCCGTGTCATCGGCACCGATAACCAGGGCATCCACCGCATATTGCCCGTCAGCGCTGATAGCCAGATCAATTGTATTGTCGGTCGGTGCCGTCGCACCGGCAGCGGCCTGCGGCAGGTCCACCTTCAGTTGCCCCAGGCGGCTGAAGCTGGTGGTCACCATCAGGAAGATCAGCAGCACCACCAGCACGTCAATCAGCGGCACAAAATTGATTTCGATGTCGTCCGGCCGGCGCCGGGTTCGAAAATTCATGCCCGTTTGACAGCCTGCGCTCGCCGCAGGCGTGCCGTCTGCTCGGCCAGCGATTCGGCCAGTTCCCCTGCCTGACGTTCAAGATCCGCCACCAGCTCGTCGACCCGGCCGCGGTAATAGCGGTGAAAGATGTAGCTTGGAATGGCCACGAACAGACCACCGGCGGTGTTGACCAGAGCAATGGCGATACCACTCGCCAGTTGTTCGGGTGCCCCCAGGCCAGTCAGGCTGATGGCGTTGAAGGTCTCGATCATGCCAATCACGGTGCCAAACAGGCCGATCAGCGGCGAAATGGTCGCCAGCGTACCGAGGGCGGTCAGGTAGCGTTCGAGTTCCAGCGCCAGATGACGTCCTGTGTCCTCTACATTTTCCCGTTGGCGCTGGCGGTCCTCGCCCCCGTGTAACAACACGGCAGCCAATATGCGCCCCAGCGGCGAATGCTGGCGCAGGCTGTGAATTCGCGCCCCATCCACCTCGCCGCTGGCACACCAGCGCTGCACCTGGCCCAGCAGTGTGGGTGGCAAGACGCGGCGACGCTGCAAGGACCACGCCCGCTCGAGCACGATGCCGAGCGCCAGGATGGAACACAGAACCAGCGGAATGACCGGCCAGTCGCCGGCCTTGAGCAGATCCCACACAGTGGCCGAGACCCGATTGGTTGGAAATTGGAGGGATTGAACAACTGAACAGCGCCCAAACCTGGGCAAGTTCGCAGTTTATCACGGTGCTTCTGGTGCCCCGCCCTCCCACCAGTGGCGCCGTCGCTGGCGCTCTGCCTCTATTTGGAGCCCATCAACACTCGTGCCCAGGCGCAATGCGCCAGCGCTCGCGGTACTCCATAGCTGAGCTCCGGCCTGGGTGTAAGCGGCCACCACCTCCTGGTGTGGATGACCAAAACGATTCAGGTAACCGGCCGAAAAGATGACCTCGCGGGCAGACAGCGCCGCAATC
>NZ_JBFIII010000036.1 GCF_041601295.1 Immundisolibacter sp. | reverse complement strand
GCTGCGCAGGAATACCCGGCCGTAGCCGCGCGCGCGCAGGCGCTTGTCGCCCACCATCAGCACGCCACGGTCGCCGGCGTCGCGGATCAGCCGGCCAAGCCCCTGTTTGAGGGTTATCACCGCGTGCGGTAGCTGGTAGTCGTTGAACGGATCGGCACCCTGCCGGCGCAGGTAGGCGATACGCCCCGCGACAATGGGTTCGCCCGGCGAGGCAAACGGCAGTTTGTCGACGATGACGCACGACAGCGCTTCGCCGCGTACGTCGACGCCCTGCCAGAAGCTGCCGGTGCCCAGCAACACTGGCGCCTGTGCGCGGCGAAATTGTGTCAGTAGGTCGCTGTTCGGCCGCTCGCCCTGCACCAGCAGGGTGAATTCGTCGTAACCGCGCAGGCGGGTGGCCGCCCGGCGCAGTGCGTTGTGACTGGTGAACAGCATGAAAGCCCGGCCACGACTGGCGCGCAGCACCGGCAGCGCCGCGGCCACCAGAGCATCCGTATAGCCCGGATCGGACGGTTCCGGCAGGCCGGTCGGCAGATACAGCATGGCGCGCGTCTGGTAATCGAAACCACCCGGCAGGGCCAGCGTGCGGGCATCGCCCAGGCCCAGGCGCTGCACGAAGTGTCCAAACTCGCCGGCTACCGCCAGGGTGCCGGAGGTGAATACGCAGGCCCGGGCGTGGCGGGGAAAGCGCTCGTTGAACAGTGGCGCAATGTCGACCGGGCTGGCGTGCAGAGTGCACGAGCGCTGGCGCACGTCGATCCAGCGCACCCGATCAACTTCTGCCTCATCCAGGAAGGGCTGCAGGTGTTCGCGCAGCAGAGCCACCCGCTCCTGGCAGTTATCGAGTCCGCTGCTGCGGCCCGCAAACGCCTCCAGCGGCGGCGTCAGATCGGCCAGCGCCAGTTGCACCCCCTCCAGCGCAGCGGTGAACTTGGGAACGGACTGTTGCGGCCAAGGCTCGCGTCGGGCCGGGTCACCCACCGCCGTATGCAGACCGGCCGCGGCCTGCGAAAGCGCCTGCGCCAGTGGTGGCAAGTCCGGCAGGTCGCCCAGCTGGGCCGCTTCGGCGGCAAGGTCGCGCGCCAGATCGGTCAGCTGGAAGCTGCCAAGGCTGGTGCCAAAGAACATCGTCGCCACGTCCGGCAGCAGATGCGCCTCGTCGAAGATGAACACGTCGGCGTCTGGCAGCACCTCGCCGAAGCCGGATTCCTTCAGGGCCAGATCGGCAAAGAACAGATGGTGATTGACCACCACCACGTCCGCCTGTTGCGCCGCGCGGCGCGCTTTGAGCAGGAAGCAGTCGCCGATGTTGGGGCACTCCTGACCCAGGCAGTTGTCGGCGTTGGAGGTAACAAATGGCCGCAGGCTGGACTGGGGTGAGAGTTCCTCCAGGGCGTCCAGGTCGCCGTCGGGCGAGCGGCTGGCAAAACTGCTGACCGCGGCCAGCGCCGGGTGAAGCGCAAGATCGCCGCCAAAATCGCCGGCCGCCGCCCGCTCCAGCCGGTGATGGCACAGGTAATTGGCGCGGCCCTTGAGCAGCGCGGTGTCCACCGAAAGTCCCAGCGCGCGCTGCAAGGTCGGTAAGTCGCGATGGAACAGCTGGTCCTGCAGGGCGCGCGTGCCGGTGGCAATCAGCACCTTGCGCCCGCTTTGCAGGGCCGGCAGCAAATAGGCAAAGGTCTTGCCGGTGCCGGTGCCGGCCTCGACCAGCAGCGTGCCGCGCTCGGCAACGGCGTCCTCGACCGCCTGGGCCATGGCTTGCTGCGTTTCCCGTGGCGCGAAACCGGGCAGCGCCCCGGCCAGCGGGCCGTCGGCGCCCAGCAGGTCGGTGATCGAGGCGCTCACGCGGGTGTGGCCACGGGCAAAAAATCCTCCAGGATGCTGTCCAGCAAATCAAATCCCCGCGACGTGGCGCGTGCGCCTTCGCTGCCCAGTGTGACCAGGCCGCGCTGCGCGGCCTGGTCCAGGCGTGGCCGCACCGCCGTCAGTGGCAGGCCCGTACGCTCGCGAAACTGCGCCCAGGTGAAGCCCGCGCACAGGCGCAGCGCGTTCAGCAAAAACTCGAAGGCGCGTTCGTCGGCACTCAGCCAGCGCTGATCGGTCACCGCATCGCCGGCACTGGCACGGGTCATGTAGGTCTGGGGCTGGCGGTACTTGGCCAGGCGCAGGATGCCTTCCGGCAGGGTCAGTTTGCCGTGCGCGCCGGCGCCGATGCCCAGGTAGTCGCCAAACTGCCAGTAGTTGAGGTTGTGCTGGCATTCGTCGCCCGGTCGGGCATAGGCCGATACCTCGTAGCGCCGGTAACCGGCCGCCGCGAGGCGCTCCAGGCCCGCTTCGTAGATATCCTCCATCAGGTCCGCATCCGGCAGCACGGGTGGCTGGCTGTGGAACACGGTGTTCGGCTCCAGGGTGAGCTGGTACCAGGACAGGTGGCCGGTGTCGTACTCCAGCGCGGCGTCCAGGTCCGCCAGCGCCAGCGCCACGTCCTGCCCCGGCAGGCCGAACATCAGGTCGATGTTGACCCGCCCGAAGCCGCTGGCGAGTGCCACCTCGATCGCGCGGCGCGCGGCGGCGACATCATGAATGCGGCCCAGTGCCTTGAGCTGTGGGTCCTGAAAGCTCTGCACGCCCAGCGACAGGCGATTGACGCCGGCTTCGTGAAAGCCCTGCAGGCGCGCCGTATCCAGGGTGCCTGGGTTGGCTTCCATGGTGATCTCCGCGCCGGGCAGCAGGGTCAGCCGGGCGCGCAGTTCGGATAACAGTTCGGCAATCGATTGCGGGCTGAACAGGCTGGGCGTGCCACCGCCCAGGAACACCGTCGCCACCGGTCGCCCCCACACGCGTGGCAGGTCCGCCTCCACATCGCGCAACAGGGCATTGAGGTAATCGGCTTCCGGCAGCGGCCCGCTGGCGGCGTGCGCGTTGAAGTCGCAGTACGGGCAGCGACGCACGCACCAAGGCAAATGCACGTACAGGGACAGGGGCGGCGCGCTGTTAAACTGCGCCGCCGCGCCGCCGGTGTGGCGGTGAAACGTGAGCGGATGAAACGTCATGAGGATGTGCCTGCCCAGGCACTGGGCGCTTGGATTATATCGTCACGGCCTGGCAGCTTCGCTGCTGGCTGTGCTGCTACCGCTGGCCGTGGCCGCGACCGAGCCGGGTGCCGCCACCGTAGTGACCCCGCCGCGGCCGCTGGCCGGCCTGGATCTGATCGACCACCGCGACCGGCCGCTGAACACCACATCGCTGTCCGGCAAATGGACGGTCATGTTCTTCGGCTTCACCCACTGTCCGGACGTATGTCCGACGACCTTGGCGCGTCTTGCCGGCATTCAGCGCCAGTTGCCGGCCGCCGCCCGCGACCGGGTGCGCTTCGTACTGGTGTCCGTGGACCCGATGCGCGACACCTCGCAGCGCCTGGCCGAGTATGTCGGCCAGTTCGGGCAGGACTTTGTGGGCGCCACCGCGCCGCTGGGCCAGCTTGGGCCATTGCTGCGCGAGCTTGGCGTGAGCTATGCGTACACCGCTCAGGCTGACGACGAGCACGCCGCGCATGCCAGCCACGGTGCGCCCGCCTACACGGTGGCGCATTCGGATCATCTGTACGTGCTCGATCCGCAGGCGCGGTTTTACGCGGTGTTCACCCGCCCGGACGATTATCAGGTACTGCGTGCGTTGAGCACCTGGGCGGGCGAGTCCGGCGCCGGCCAGTAGCAAGCGCAGAATCAATCACGGACGTGGCTGATTCACCGCGGGCACCACCGCCCGGCGGGAAAGTCTACTCGTGACTGTCACCGTGCAGTTTTACCCGTCGGCTTGAGGCACTATCAGTACCGTTGGCCGGACAGACAAGGCGCGCGGTGCGCTTGCCCCCGGCAGACTGCGGGAGGAGCAGGCGATGACACAGTGGACAGGCAAGCGCGCGGTACTGGTTGGCCCTGACCGGCCGCTGGAAATCCACGAAGTCACCGAGCGCGAACCGGGTCCCGGTGAGGTGCTGGTGCACGTGACACACGGCGGCGTGTGTGGCACGGACGTGCACCTGTGGCGCGGCGAGATGCCATTGCCCAATCCCATCGTGCTGGGGCACGAAGGCGTGGCCGTAATCGAAGCCTTCGGGACCGGAGTGAGTACCGATTCGGCCGGGGAGGCGGTCGCGGTCGGTGACCGGGTGTACTGGCAACCGGTAGTGCCTTGCCAGCGCTGCTACGCATGCACCGTGCTGGGTGATGTGTCGATGTGCGAGAACGCCTTTGCCGGTGTATTCAAGGACGCCGCTGGTCCGACCGCCGCCAGCTATTGTGAATACGCCACTCTGGGCGCCGGGCTGCCGTTCTACCGCGTGCCGGACGACACGCCTTCGGATGCCGTCATCGCGCTCGGCTGTGCGCTACCCACCATGTTGCAGGGCCTGGAACGTCTGGGCGGTATCCGCCCCGGCCAGAGTGTGGTGGTGCAAGGTTGCGGGCCGGTGGGCCTTGCCGCTGCCTGGCTGGCGCACCTGTCCGGTGCCGCGCCGCTGATCGTGATCGGCGCACCACAGCGGCGCCTGGAGATGGCGCTGCGCTTCGGCGCCACGCACACGCTCGACATGACCGAGCTGCCTGACCCTGCGGCCCGCGCCGGGCGCGTGCGTGAAATCACCGGCGGGCATGGCGCTGATGTGGTGATCGAAGCGGCCGGCGTGCTGCCAGCCTTCAGTGAAGGCTTGAACCTGGTTGCCCGCGCCGGGCGTTACCTGATCGTTGGCCTGTGGTCCGCCCCCGGCACGGTCGCCATCGAGCCGCGGCTGATCAACAACCTGAATCTACAGATCATCGGCACCGCCCTGGCCCAGCCCCGCCACCTGCACCAGGCGGTGCAACTGGTGCAGACCCATCACGCGCATTTTCCCCTGGCGGAAGCAGTCACCCATCGCTACCGAATCGAAGACAGTCAGCGCGCGCTCGAGGCCGTCGCCCGCCTGGAAACGGTCAAGGCGGTGATTGGTCCGGCCTAGGGAACTGCTGATCTTGTAGGCCGCCGGAAAACCACGCGTTCCCGGTGGCGGGCGCTCAGAATATAGAGGATGGGTTTACTCAGCGCTTCCCTAGGGCGGCTGACCCGGGTGTGGTCGGGTGCGCAGGCTGCCATCCGAGTAGACCCCGATCGGTGATTGGAGAAGAACTGCAAATGCAGCACCAACAAATGCTCCAGGACAGTGTCATGAGTCCGCCTGGGCCCGACGCGGTAGGACATCTGAAACCGACCGCGTTCGCCGGACTGATGCACACCGGCCTGATGGTCGCCGCCCTGGTGCTGGGAGTCTGGCTGAGCGTGTCGGCGGGCTTGCTTGGGTATCTGGTCGGACAGGTACTGCTCGCGTTCGGTTTTGTGCATGCGTTTGTGCTGTTGCACGAGGCGGGTCATGACACGTTGTTTGGTGCGCGCGCTCTGAATCGGCTTGTTGGGCACATGGCGGGTTTTATTGCTCTGATTCCCTTTTGCAACTGGCAGGGAATTCACCGCCGCCACCATGACTACACGGGCTGGCAGGATATGGACGCGACGACCGCGTCACTAGTGCCGTACCCACTCGGGCGCTGGGAGCGGCGTTGCATCAACTTTTGCTGGACGACCTGGTTGCCGGTTTTTGCGCTTTCCTACCGCCTGCAGAATTTCTGGAACCTTGGCCGGATCGGGCGCTACTTGAGCGGTTCAAAAACTCTTGGCCGGATCCGGGTGAACTCGCTGACGGTCCTGGCCGGTTATGGCGCGCTCCTCGTCTGGGTCGGTCCAGTCGAGACGGTGTCTCTTTTGGGGCCAGGATTTATGCTGAGTCTGGTGGTGCAGGAGGCGCTCATCCTGAGCCAGCACACCCACGTGCCGCAGCGTGTGAGCGGGGTGGCGCAGGTGCGTGTATTCCCGCCACGGGAGCAGGAAGCCTTCACCCGTTCACTGCGTCTGCCGACCTGGCTTTCGTTCTTGTTGATGCATTTCGATGCGCACGGCTTGCATCACATGTACCCGCAGGTCCCAGGCTACCGGCTGCGGCAGATACCGTACCAGCCGCGCAACGAGGTGCACTGGTGGCGCTGGCTCAAAGTGGCACGTGGCCTCAGCGGCAGCGATTTTCTGTTCCGTAACTGGGATGACACGGGGCTGCGGGTTTGAACGGTGCGCTCATCGAACCGGATGGACTTGGGACGGCGCTGTTCTTGATTCTGGCGCTTGCGGCCACGGGCGTGGTGCATGTCTGGTGGCTCAGGTGGGCCACCGCCGACCTGCTGATGCGGCCTTTGGACTTTGGCCTGACTTTCCGGGGGCGGCGCGTGTTCGGCGACAACAAGCGCCTGCGGGGAGTGCTGCTCATGCCAGTGGTGGCGGCGCTGGCATTCGCCGGCCTTGGTGCCATGCGGCAAAACTTGCCGGACCTGTTGAGCCTCGGCATGTGGGAGTTGTCCAGCGGCCGCTATGCGTTACTGGGTGCGGCAGCCGGCTGCGCCTTCATGCTGGCGGAGCTTCCCAATTCCTTCCTCAAACGGCAACTCGGCGTCGCTCCCGGAGGCTCGCCGGACCGTGGCTGGGCACGACTGATCTGCCCGCTGCTGGATCGTGTCGACTCTTCGCTTGGCGTGTTGATTGTGGTCAGCCTGCTGGTACCCACCAGTGCGGCGGCCTGGGCCTGGGTACTACTTCTCGGGCCGCTTTTACACGCGCTTTTCAGCGCTTCGCTCTGGTGGCTGGGTGTGAAGGACCGCGCACTTTGAAGGATTCACACCGTTTGCTGTTCGATCTGCTCGACGCGGACGACGTGTTGGCCGTGGGTAGCAAGGCGTTTAACCTCGGCCGCCTGGCGCGATTGGGCATTGCCACACCTGGGGGCGCGGTCATTCCCGACCACGTCTTTCAGCAACACCTGGCGAGGGCGGGTGTGCTGACAACCATCGACCAGATGTTTGGCCGACTGGACTGTCTGAAAATCCACGAGCTTGAGTCAGTCAGCGTCGATATCCGTGGTCGGATTGCCGGGACAGAATTGGCTCCCGAGCTTGTCGGCGCTCTGGCTGACGCGCATGCCGCCCGGTTGCCAAGCCCGTTTTTGGTGGTGCGCAGCTCGGCGGTCGGGGAGGACTCAGTCGAGCATTCATTTGCGGGACAGTTGGACAGCTTTCTGCGGATTAGTTCCCTTGCCGCGCTTGAAGCGGCGATCAGGTCCACTTGGTGCTCGCTGTTCTCGCTCAGGGTGTTGCTATACGCCCGCCATCACGGTTTGCGACCGGCACGTATGGGCGTCATCGTGCAAAGGCAGGTCGATCCCCTGGTCTCAGGCGTGCTGTTTACCCGCGATCCGACCGGTCGCCAGGCGCAGGCGATGCTGGCGGAGTATTGCGAAGGCTTGGGTGAGGACATCGTCGCCGGGAGGATTACACCGAACCGACTGCGAATCGGGAGGTTGGATCTGGAGCTGGCCTACGAGTACAGATCGGAGGGGACGCGCGCCCTGGACGAGGATACGCAGCAGGCGATCAAAAGGATCGCCCGCATCGGTTTGCGGCTGGAACAGCAAGACGGCGTGCCGCAGGATCTGGAATGGTGCGTGACCGGGCACGGCCAGGCAATCGTTGTACAGGCGCGTCCCGCGGTATCGCGGATGAGGCCGGTCGAGGCCCCGAAGGTCCATTGGACAAACGCCAACATCGCCGAGAACTTCCCGGATCCGGTGTCGGCGTTTCTTTACTCCATAGTCAAGCCCGGGTATGCCGCGTACTTCAGAAATCTTGGCCTGGCCTTTGGTGTCTCCCGTGCGCGCATTGACGCGATGGCGCCGCAATTGGAGGGCATCGTCGGTCTGCAGGGCGAACGGCTCTATTACAACCTGACCAACATCCATGCCGTTTTGTGGATGATGCCCGTCGGTCACCGACTGGTGGAGTACTTCAACCTGTTCGTTGGCGCCAGCGCTATTCCATCGCCACCCATGATGGCGATGGGGGCATTTTCCCGGGTCGGCGAGGCGGTGCGGATAGCGGTCTCCATTTTCTGGCAATACCTTTTCATCGGAAAGCGAGTGCGCCGATTCGAAGACCGCGTGGACGCGTTTGCCCGTAGTACCCGACCCGCCGACCTTGCCGGCAAGAACGCCGAGGCGCTGGCGGCGGATTTACGAGGATTCCTACGTATCCGGCTTGAACAATGGACCGACGCGGCGCTCGCGGATACGGCCGCCATGGTCTGCTATGGCTTGCTGAAGGCGCAGCTGGCGCGGGGCCTGGGTTCCGGTGACCATGCCCACCTGCACAACGATCTGCTCAAGGGCCTGCCGGGTCTGGCCAGTGCGCAACCGGTCGTCGAGCTTTGGGCAATAGCCCGCGGTATCGCCGACGATCCGGCACTCAACGCGGTGTTTTCGAACGAGACTCCCGATGACATTCTTGGCCGGCTTGGCGAGGGCCAGTTCGGCGATTTCGCACGGGCCTTCGCTGACTACCTGGAAACCTGGGGCTTTCGGTCTTCGGGCGAACTGATGCTGACCCGACCAACGCCGCAGGAAGACCCGCGCCCGTTGTTGCGACTGCTGCAGGCCTACGTGAGGACTGAAGCCCGCAGCCCGCAGGAACTTAGCCTGATCCAGCAGCGGGAGCGCGAGGCGGTCACCGCGCGGGTGGCTGCCGAACTGACCCCTATGGCTGCCTGGCGCCGGGTGCCGCTGGTGAGCCGTGGCAGCCGTTTTCGCATGCTGCTGGCCGCCACCCAAGGCGCAATCAAGCTGCGGGAACGGGCCCGCATGAAGCAGGCCCTGCTGTACACGCGCCTACGCCACATTGCGCTGAACCTGGGTGATCGATTTGTGGAGTGCGGGTCAATCCCCGCTCGCGACGATATTTTCCTGCTCACGACCCACGAGGTGCAGGAGCTCGCTACCGGGCAAGCGACGTCCGCGGGTCTTTCGGCGCTGATCGAGTCACGTCGTATTGCGCTTGAATCGGCCACCCAGGAAGCGCCCGGGGACCACCTGGTGCTCGGGCCGGGCCAGCCGTGGGCGGCTGCCGGCGGGACGCCGCCGAGAAAACAAACGGCGGTACGGGAGCCTGAATTGAATGGTTCTGGTGCCTGTGGGGGTGTCGCTGAGGGGGTTGCCGCTGTGATCCTGGATGTGGCGCACGCGGATCGCCTGAAGGCGGGTCAGATTCTGGTCACACGCCAGACGGACCCGGGCTGGGCGACGGTGTTTTTTCTGGTGCGGGGGCTGGTCATTGAACGGGGGGGCATGCTTTCCCACGGCGCCATCATCGCCCGTGAGTACGGTATTCCAGCTGTCGTGGGTGTGCCGGATGCCACGCGATTGATCGGCGACGGTGATCAGATTCGGGTGGATGGAGACCGGGGCGTTGTCGAACTTCGCACTCGCTGAGCTGGGCCGGTATGCGCGCACGCGTTTGGTGTGTCGACGCGTGGTGGCCCTGTGGCTGCTTCTGATCGGGGCCTTGCTTGCGGCCGCGCCGGTTCCGCCGCTGGGCTCCGTGCTGGCAGAGGCTGGCTTCCTTGGCCTGGCCATCGCGCTGCTGCGCCTTTGGGACGATCTGGCGGATTTGCCCCATGACCGCGCCAAGCATCCGCACCGGGTCCTGGCGACGAGCTCCAACCTCACCTGTTTTCGGGCCCTGGCCGGTATCGGGCTGCCGTTACTGGGTCTGGCGCTGCTGCCAGACCTAAGGCGCGTGGTGGTTTACGGTGCGCTGCTTGGGATCCTGGCGTGGCTATACCACGGTCGCATGGCCGCTGACCTGTCCCGACCGGCACGGACCTACCTGGTGCTTGTGAAGTACCCCGTGCTGGTGTTCGTCGGTGGCGCCGGGCCGTCCGCTCGGGCGTTGCTGGTCGGGCTGGTGTTCTATGGCCTGCTTTGCATTCACGAATGGCACGACGACCAGGAACTGCAAGCGGCATCTTCAGGCCAAGCCGGTCTTGCGGTTGGTGTCGGCAGCGTGATCATCGCGCTGCTCTTTTTAACGTGAGGGTAATCGCCATGACGACGCTGGACAGCCCAAGCCCGGATCAGTTCGAGGAAGTGGCTTGCTACGGTTGTGGCGGCCGAAACCATCGGCCACTGGTCGTCGCCGAGGAGGATCTCACGGGCAAGCCTGGTCGCTTCCAGTTCGTGACATGCCACGAGTGTGGCTTGGTTTATCAGAACCCGCGTCTGAGGTTCGAGTTCATCGGGGCCTACTACGACGACGAGTACATCGCACACAGGAAGAAGACTGACTGGGGCTGGTTCACTCCACTTTACGAGTGGGCCATGGGCAAGCACGACCGGGACAAACTGGCGCTGGTCGAGCGCTACGTGGACTTGACCTCGCGGTCGCGGGTGCTGGATGTGGGTTGTGCTGCTGGAACGTTTCTGACGCGTGTTCACGAACAGCGCAGCTGTGCTGTCAGCGGCGTCGATTTCAAGGATCTGACGCATTTGCCCGGGTTCGAGAACATCGATTTTCATCTGGGGACTTTTCACGACCAGGCGCTTCCCGGGCGTCGCTTTGATCTGATCACCATGTGGCATTTTCTGGAGCATGACTACGACCCCATGCGAGCGCTGGGTCATGCCCGCGGTCTGTTGGCAGACGGCGGTCGGCTCATCATCGAGGTGCCGCGTGTCGACAGCCTGTCCTCGCGGCTCTTCAGGGAACGCTGGCCGGGACTGCAAGCGCCCCAGCACACCGCCCTGTACAGCCGCAGGACACTGCTGAACATGGTCTCCGCAGCCGGGCTGGAGGTTGTCGACTACCTGCCCTACGGCGCGTTTCCAGCGTATTTCTATTTGTTCACGGGGACCGCGTTCAAGCTGCTAAAGGGCAAGGGTCTGAATCTGTCCCGGGCGGTCTATCCTTATTTTCTCGGGCAGCTGATTTTGTCGCCTGTGCTTCTGTTTGAACGACGGCTCAACCTGGCCATGCAGACTGTTGTCTGTCGCGCGCGGGAGGCCACATGAGCAGCCGCCGCGACGTCGATTGGGGTTGCCGGCTCAAGGCCGCACTGACCTTGACCCTGATGTCTGTCGGATCGCTGGCGATGCTGACTGTGGCGGTGCTGACGGCCTTCCAGGCACGGCGCTTCTATACCGAGGCGATGGCGGGCCGGCTTGGGCGCTGGTCATTGCGCTTGTGGGGGATACGGGTTCATGTGCACGGCCAGCCGCCCGATACCGGGCAGCAGTGTGTCTATATCTCCAATCACACGTCGACCCTGGATGTATTCGTTCTTATCGGGCTCGGGCTCCCGAATACTCGGTTTTTCCTGTCAGGATTTCTGCGCAAGCTGCTGCCCCTGGGGCTGATCGGTTACCTCACCGGCGTGATCTGGACCGTGCCGCAGTCCTTCCCGGAGCGCCGCATGACCATCTTCAAGCGGGCTGAGCGCGTCCTGCGGCGCTCTGGCCAGTCCGTATATCTGAGCCCGGAGGGCCAACGCGTGACCACCGGTTCGGTAGGTGCCTTCAACAAGGGGGCGTTCCATCTGGCCACGAACCTGCGCGCGCCTATCGTGCCCTTCTACATCTTCATTCCGCCGGAAATCGATCCTGGAATGGGCATGTGCGCGCGGCCTGGCCGGGTGGATGTCTACTTCAGGCCAGCCATCGACACCAGCGGTTGGACGCTCGACGAGATGGTGGTCAACAAGGATCGGGTCCACGAGCAGTTCGTGCAATGGGACCGTGAGTACCGTGGTCGTTAGCGTGCCTGGCGCAAGTCCAGCCATTCGGGCTATGTGGAATGACGCCATCCTGCCCGACGATATCGGACCCGACCCCGCGTTCACGGCTCGGGCCGACGGCGTATTGGTAACGGGCGCAACCGGATTTCTCGGCCGTTATGTCGTACGGGATCTTTTGGGGCGTTCAGGTGGGCCCATCATCTGTCTCGTACGGGCCATCAATGGAACTGTCGCCCGGGAGCGACTGGCCACGTCCCTGAGTGCGGCGGGCGTGGATCTGGCCACACATGGGGATCGCCTACAGGCGGTCGTTGGGGCGATCGATCAACCACGACTCGGTCTGTCGGAGCCGGATTATCAGAAGCTCGCAGCCGGCTCCGGCTCCGTCTATCACTGTGCTGCGAGTGTCAACTGGGCCGTGGGTTATCAACGCCTACGCGCCAGCAATGTACGTGGCACGTTGGAGCTGATCCGTTTCGCCTGCACCGGGCCGGTGAAACGGATCTACTTCTCGTCCACCATCGCCGTGTGCTTTGTGGAACAGGGCCCCAGCGAGGTAGACGAAGCCACCGACATGCTGCCCTACCTCCAGCACATGCCGTTGGCCTACGCCCAGTCAAAGTGTGTCGCGGAAAGTCTGTTGCGTGCCGCTGCGGCCCGCGGCGTGCCGGTCTCGATCGTTCGACCGGCGCTGATCTCCGGGGACAGCACCAGCGGCGCCGCGAATCCGGGAGACTTGATCTGCGCCCTGTTGCAGGGTTGCGTGGTCGCCGGGGTTGCCGTGGACTGCGAATGGCAGCTCGACTGTGTCCCCGTTGACCATGTGGCACGGGTACTCACCGGACTGTCCGAGTCGGAGCGTCCAGACTGGGAAGTCCTACATCTGTTCAATAACCGCGGTCGGCACTGGCGGGAGGTGGTGCTGTGGATGAACCTGTACGGTTACTCGGTCCGGCTGGTGTCGCACGCGCAGTGGGTGGATCGAGTGTTTGACCGCGGGGCCGCGCCAGGCGGTTTGTTCGGGTACCGGCGCTTCTTCGGTGCTGGCAAGCGTGTTGCGAACCCTGCGCCGTACCAGATCTATCTGGAGCACGCTCAAGGACGCGTGCTCAACGAGACGACAAAAGCCGTGCTCGCGTCGCTGGACATTGTGGTGCCGCCACTTACAGCGGAGCTGCTGGAGCTGTACTTCGCACACTACGTGAACGTCGGTGTCTTGCCGCCCACGCAGCGCCTGTGCACTGCCGCACGGCGACAGAATGTGGGCGATGCAATTTTGCGGGAGGCCATTGAGCCCTCGCTAAGGTCTCGGGGCCTTGAGCTGCTGAGCCTGCGCGAACGGCCGCTCACCTCGACGAACGGTATTTTCAACGAGATCTACGCGGTTCGTTTTGGCCCGATGATGGGCCTTCGACGTTTCGAGGTGGGTGTCGGTGGAAGTGGCCAGGCCGGGCCGAGGGCGCTCGACCTTATCCTCAAATCGAAGCCGGCCGACAGCCACATGCAGGACCTGTTGGTGCAGGTGGCTACCCTGTGTGATTCCACTCTGGGCGCGCACTTTCACGCCTTTAAGGGCGACCTTGGTTTGGCCGGCTGCCATGAGCGGGAGTTGGCGATCTATGAACTGCCCGAGCCTGAGCTGCAACGGTTGCTCCCGAAGCTCTCAGGTACCTACAGGGATACTGACCGGGGCATCTGGGCGCTGGCCATGGATTATCTGCCCGAGGCGGCATCCGTGGACGTTGCGGCGGGCGCGGGGTCGTGGACCCCCCGGCGAATAGGCAAGGTCGTCACGGAGTTGGCGACGGCTCACGCGGTGTGGTTCCGGCGGGATAAGGCGCTTGGCCACTTGCCATGGCTCACGGCGCCGGTCTCCACAGTGCGCATGATCGAGATGTCGCCCTTATGGCGTGCCCTGGCTGTATACAGCAGCCACTTCTTCGACTCGTGGCTGGACGAACCAATCCTGGCGCTGCAGCACACATTTATCGAGAGCCTGGGGGACTGGTGGCCCGCGCTTCGCGGACTGCCCCAGACGCTGATCCACAATGATTTCAATCCTCGAAACTTCGCCATGCGCAGACGCCCGGAGGGCCCGCAACTTTGTGTTTTCGATTGGGAGCTCGCTACCGTCGGGGTGCCCCAGCACGACCTCGCGGAGCTCCTGTGCTTCGTGTTGCCTCCGTCCTGTAACCTTGCCACCTTGACCGATCTGCTCGGTGTGCATCGCCTGGCCCTGGAGCGCGTGACGGGCGAGCACCTCGATGAGGCTCAGTGGCTTCAGGGGTTTGTGCTTTCGCTCCGATATCTTGCCCTGCAACGCTTGCCGCTTTACACGTTGAACCACCGTTTCAAACGCCAGGAGTTTCTGCCCGGGGTAATAAGAAACTGGGGAACGCTGTACGCGTTGGGTAGCGAACTATGGCGGCGGTCGGCGAAGGAAGCCCGCCGTCAGACCGCCCAACAGGATCAGTACCGCGATGCTGAACAGGTATTCGGGCCAAACCCTTAACACGCCGCAGACATACACGGCCATTACATTGGTCAGGTAGAGGATGTTCAGTCGCCGGTTGGAAGCGGGGCGCGGTTTCGGAAAGGCAAGCGTCGATACCATAGCCAGACCGAGGACCAGCAGCACAAGCGGCATGTACACAGCCCAATGGACTGCCCTCAGCAGGGTCTCGTGGCGTAAGAGCAAAATCACGCCACTGGCAATCAGCGCACCGCAGGCCGTGCTTGGCACGCCCTGAAACCACCCGCGCCCTAACGTTGCGGTTGAGTTGAACCGGGCCAGGCGCACTGCCACCAGTAACGTGTAAAGCGCGCACGGTAGGGCAACGCCCCACATCGGGATGCCATTGGTGTCCCGCGTGAGAAAATGCAGCGCCAGTGCGGCTGGAGCAAGTCCAAAAGCCACCAGATCCGCCAATGAGTCAAAGTTGGCGCCGAATTCGGACGCCGCGTTCAGGACGCGAGCTACGACGCCGTCCACGATATCCAGCAGCACGCACCAGACAATGAACCACGCGGCGCGCTCCAGCTGCCCCGCGCCGGCACTGCCGATGGCGAAAAGCCCAAGAATCAGGCTCGCTGCGGTCAACAGGTTTGGAATGGCATAACGGATGCCAGGCCTGAGCCATGCCTCGGGTCGGTTCATTGATTACGCCGCGGGCGTTGCCGGGTGTGGTGGCGGGACAAACTGGTCCAGGGTCACGCCAAACCGAAATGACTTATTCCAGGCAGCTTTCGTCATCAGTCGGGTAACTGGTTTCGGGATTTCCAAATACAGTCCGTTGCCCGCGCCCGGCCAGCAGAGAGCACCGTTCAGGAATTTTCTGCGGTCAGCCCTTTGGCCAGCTCGCGCAGTTCGAACTTCTGAATCTTGCCGCTGGCGGTGCGCGGCAGCGCCGGCAGGATTTCCAACCGCTCGGGCAGGTATTGACGGGCCATCCCGGCCTCGGCCAGCCAGGCGGCCATGGTGGCGAAATCGAAGCCCGTGCCCGGTTTCACGGCAACGAAGGCGCAGGCTCGTTCGCCCAGGCGCGGATCGGGCATGGCGACGATGGCGGCGTCCTGTATTGCCGGGTGGCGGTAGAGCAGCTCCTCCACTTCCACCACCGGAATGTTCTCGCCGCCGCGGATGATGATGTCCTTGGCGCGCCCGGTGATCCGGATGAAGCCATCCTCGTCCATGCGCGCCAGATCGCCGGTGTCGAACCAGCCATCGGCATCAACGCCGTAGGCCTGTGGCCGATTGAGGTAGCCGACGAACAGGCAACTGCCCTTGGTCTGCAACGGGCCTTCGCCGCCCGCCGGCAGCGGCTTGCCGGCACCGTCGACAACACGTACCGCCATGCCGTCCAGGGCACGGCCATCACTGCCGAAGACCTTGTCGGGTGCGTCGTCGGGCCGGGTCATGGTGGCCACACCGCACTCGGACATGCCCCAGGCAGCGATCACATCAATGCCCAGATTCTGCGCCGCGGTCTGTGCCAGTACGCGCGGGATCGGCGCGCCGCCACAGACAAACCTGCGCAGCTTGCAGGTATCTGGCGTCGGCGCGTGGGCGGCCGTGACCAGATCGGCCAGGAATGGCGTAGCGCCCATGGAAAAGCTGACCGCTTCGGCCTGGATGGTGTTCCAGGCCGCCTCGGCGTCCCACACGTCTTGCAGGACGAGCCGCGTGTGCAGCATCAGCGGCAGCATCATCCCGTACATGAAGCCGGTCTGGTGTGCTAACGGCGAGGCCATGAAACACACGTCAGAGCGGCTCAGGCCAATGGCCTCGGCGTAGGCGTGCACGCCGGCAATCAGCGTGTTCGAGGTCTGCATCACCCCTTTGGGCTGGCCGGTGGTGCCGGAGGTGTAGAGCAGTTGGGTTACGGCATTCGGGTCCGGTCGGCGACGGGCGAATTCCTCCTCGGCGTTATAGCTGTCTTCCCAGCGTTGCTCCAGCAGCACGCTGTCGAAGCCATCCGGCCCGTCGTCGCCGACCACCAGTACGCGTTGTAGATGGGGCAGCTTGGCGCGCAGCCCGGCGATCATGGCCGGGTAGTCGAAGCCGCGATAGCTGCTTGGCACTACCAGCAGGCGCGCCTGGGCGAAGTCGAGCATGAACGACAGTTCGCGCTCGCGAAAAATGGGCATCAGGGGGTTGCTGACCGCGCCGATTCGCACACAGGCCAAGTGCAAGGCGACGAATTGCCACCAGTTCGGCAGCTGAAACGCCACCACGTCGCCTGGCTGGACGTCGAGCGCCACCAAGCCGAGCGCGATGCGATCGACCCGATGCTGCAATTGCAGATACGACAGGCTGGTGCTGCGGCCGCTGACGCTGTTGTGGTCGGTCACCGCCAGGCGATCCGGACTGCGCTGCGCCACGTCGTCCAGAAAATCCACCAACAAGCGGTTTTGCCACAAGCCGGCGGCAGTCATGTCGGCTATGCGCGGCGGCGGAAGGATGGGATCACACAGCTTAGGCATGACAGATTTCCGCGGTCCTGGTGAAAGATGGTTTCGTCATCGCCCGCACCCGGCAGGGGTGAGTGGGCGGGCGGGGTCTGCCCGGCTTGAAACGCGGGACTGCGCCTGACAGGCCACAGTCCCGCAACGTTGGCTCTGAACTCAGGCGGCGGCCTGGTTGGCGTCGATAACGCCGGTGCTGATCAGCGTGTCGCGGATCGCGGTCTTCATTTCCTCGTCGGCGAAGGCCGGCAGCGGCGGTCGGCATGGCCCCATGCGGAAACCGAGCAGTTCGAACCAGTACTTGATCGGTGCCAGCGAGTACTGGTTCTTGCGCACGATATTCCATACGAAAGCGTTGTTCATCAGGTCGCGCAGCGGCTCGAGTTCCCGGTACAGGGGCAGCGCCTGGTCGAACTTGCCGGCGTCGGCCAGCGCCATGTACTTCACCAGGGTCTCGCGTTTGCGCCCGAACATGACGTATTCACAGGTGCCGAACAGGCACTGGCCGCCGTGCACGATGGCGTCCCACAGGTAGAAGCTTTCCATCGGCTCGGTGACCACGATGCGATCGCCACACTGCTTGCGCAGCGCGATCGAGTCGGCCGGGTTGAGCAGGCCGTTCTTGATGCCGACCACCATTTCCAGGTCCGCCAGGCGGTTGATCAGGCCGTGGTTCAGGGTCACGCCCGCGGTTGGGGTGTTGTACAGCACGATGCCCAGCGGGCTGTGATCGTTCAGGTATTTGTAGAAGTCGAACAGATCGCTATCGGAACGTAGCTGGATGACCGGGTTGATGACCTCGATCAGGTCGAAGCCCAGTTCCGCCAGGCGGTGGGCTTTCTCCAGCACGGTGAATGGGGAGGGGTCCAGGATGACCGAGGTCAGCAGCATGCGTCCGCGGTTGGCCTGCGCCACGGTTTCGCTGTACTGCCACCATTCGGTGGGTGTCATGTTCCAGGCTTCGGCGGTGTTGCCGCCGGTCATCAGCCCATGCAGTCCGTCCTGGGCCCAGCGGTCGACGTGCGAGGCCAGGGTGGGCAGGTCCAGGCTGAAGTCGGCCTTGAATGGGGTGGGTACGGCATTGGTCGACTTGACCATATGCTGACGAGCCCACTGTTTTGCTTCGCTGCGGGTGTATGCAACCACGGTAGTCACCTCCTCAGGTGTTTTTCAGGGAACTGGCAGGTTCGCGCACGATACCATTGCCTCGCCCTTGCGCAGGGCGTCGGTCCGGCAAACAGGCTTGGCCATGATGTCGTTATTCCCGCTGCCGCGCCCGACCAGATTCGCAACGCAGAACGCATGGGCCGGACCATCTGGTATGCCCGTTGCCCGGACGCCGCCGCGCTTCTGGGATGCGGTAGCGCAGGGGCCCTCGGTGCGTAAGGGCGATGCGATTCCACCCGTTCCGATTCGCGGCGGCGCCACCGACGGGCCTGACGCATGTGCAGAATTCGCTGGTTTGTCTGGCGCGGGCCAATTCCTGCATCCGCAATTTTTCTGCCGACAGTATCTGCGCCGATGCTTGCTCGGCAAGGCGGCTCGCGCCCGCTTCTGCGAGAATGGTGCCCGTGGTGGCTCTTTCCATGGCTAGCGGCGGACATTCCGGCCGGCGTGGGGTCCAACCGCCAAGCCATGCGCCGTGGCGTTTTTATGTCCTCCTGTAGACCATCGATCGCTATGTTCCTGTCCCGTTTGTCAGCTTTGATGAGCCTGTTCTTGTTCGTGGAGGTGGTTGCCGCCCAGAACAACGGTTTTGTCGACCGGGTGCAGATGGGGGACAACGATCTGGATTGCCGGCAGATCGCGGATCAGGTTAACGAACTCGAGGCAATCCTGGCACCGCTCAAGGGTGATCAGGGTGCCGTGCGTGGCGCGACAGAAACCGCGACTCGCTCGCGTACCGGCGAGGTGGTGGCCGGTGTAGCCAAGGCGTTGCCATTCGGCTCCATTTTTGGCGACATCGCCAAGGATGTGCTCGGTCGTCGCGCCAAAGAGGCCGATGCGCGCGTCGGCTCGGTGCGGGCGCGCAAGGAATATCTGGTCGATATGTTTCTGAAGCGCAAGTGCCGGGTGGCCGACCTGGAAAACCCTGCCGATGGGCAAAAAACCAAGACCAAGGCCGTCGGCGCAGGCGTGGTGGTAGCGGACGAAGCACCGGCGCCGGCAGCTGTGGGGCCGCTGGCCGACTCACCCCAGTCGGACGTCGAACCCCAGGCCACGATGCCAGCACCTGTGGCGCCCGAGACTGCCGCCAGCGCACCAGCGGCGGAAGCCCCGGCGCAGGCTGACGGCGCCATCGAGCCGCCAGAGAAGCCCGCCGGCAAGGCGCCAAGGGCGAAGGCGGCTCCAGCCGTGAAGTCTGAGAAATCCGGGAAACGCGCTTCGGTCCCGCCGGGCCCAGCCCCGGAGTCGACGCGCGGGCCACTGTTCGTGCTCGACTTCCGGCTCGCTTTTCGTACCAGTGCCGACCCCGATGGCAAGGACGGCGGCATGGGCTTGGCCCTGGGTGGCGTGCCGCTGACCGTCATGCAGGCCATTACCGACAACGCTTACGTCGCTCTGCTCAAGGACCTCGCTGCCGCCGGCTTTGAGGTGTTGAACCCGGAACTGACGGCTGCGGCATCGACCCGCGGCAGCCTGCCAGCGCCAGCGCGCAGCGGTGATTACCTCTACTTTGCGCCCAGCGGCGCACCGCTGGCGCAGGCGCCAGGCGTTACCGTGCCGGGCAGCGATGCTGCCTTGGCCGAAACGCGCACCGCCCTGGCGCAGGCGGTCAGCGGGCGCAAGCCCGGCGCGCATTACGCCATTGGCGTCTGGTATGTGGATTTCGCCCGCATCAAGGGCGACGCCGAGGATGCCAAACCGCAGGAACTCGAAACACGCCTGGCCGTTGCCGCCGGTAGCCATGTGGCGCTGGTGGAGCCTGGCGAGGACGACGAAACACCCGCGCGAGCGGTGCGCGTGCTGAACCTGGGGCGCGATCTGGTCAGCCGGGAACCTTACGGGCAGGTACGTCTGCCGGCGACGGGCAGCGCGCTGGAACTGCGCGCCGACCCCGAACGTTTTCGCGCCCTCGTAGAACGTCAGCTCAAGCGCGCCCGCAGTGCGCTGATCGGCAGCCTGCCGCCCGCTCCTGTCATAGACAAAACGCCGGCGGAAAAACCCCGGATGCCGGGGGATGCACCTGGCTCGCAGGAGCCACCCGGCGCCCCGGCGCCATAACGGAGCGCGTATGCCTGAGACGACGGTTACTGACAGCGACACCTACTGGAATGGCGACGGCGGCGATATCTGGGTGCGCAACATGGATCGCAGCGAGGCCGCGTTCGTTTCCATGACGGCGGCCCTGATGGCGCGCGCGGCGGTGCGTCAGGGTGAGCATGTGCTCGATATCGGCTGCGGGGGAGGTGTTACCAGTCAGGTGTTGGCCGAACGGGCAGGGCCCGACGGCGAGGTGCTGGCGGTCGACATTTCGGCGCCGATTCTGCGTGTCGCGCGGCAACGGCATGATAGGAATGCGAATCTGCATTTCCTGCAGGCCGACGCCGCCACTGCTGATCTTGGAGAGCCGCGATTCGACCTCATTTTCTCCCGCTTCGGAGTGATGTTTTTCGCCGATCCGCTACTGGCTTTCACCAACCTGCGCCGCGCCTTGAAACCCACCGGTCGCATGGTGTTTCTGTGCTGGCGCGCAATGAAACAAAATTCGTGGATTGCCGAGGCGACCGGCGCCGCGGTCAGCACCCTGGGTGAGGAACACCGACCCGCACCGCCAGCCGATCCCTTCGCGCCGGGGCCGTTTGCGCTGGCGGACCTGGAGCGCACCGCGGGGATTTTGCGCGGGGCAGGCTTTGGCGACGTCACCGTCGAGCCGCTTGATGACTTCATGTGGCTCGGCGACCTTGAACAAGCCGTGAACTACCTCAAGAGCATGGGGCCCATTGCCCAGGCCATGCCCAAGGTATCCGCGGATCAGGAACAGGCGGTGGACCAGGCCATGCGCGCCGCGCTGGCTCGCTATCTGGTCGACGGCGAGGTGCGGGCGCCAAGCGCCACCTGGATTGTGACCGCGACTGCCTGAGAGGCTCAGCGCTCCGGGCGCAAATGCGGAAACAGAATCACCTCGCGGATGGAGGTGACGTCGGCGAACAGCATGGCCAGGCGGTCCACGCCGATGCCCTCGCCGGCGGTCGGCGGCAGGCCATACTCCAGCGCTTCCACGTAGTCGGCGTCGAAATACATGGCCTCCTCGTCGCCGGCCGCCTTGCGCGCGGCCTGATCCAGAAAGCGCGCGGCCTGGTCTTCGGGGTCGTTCAGCTCCGAGAAACCGTTGGCCAGCTCACGCCCGGCAATGAACAGCTCGAAGCGCTCCGTGAGTTCCGGATCGCGACTGCTGCGGCGCGCGAGGGGCGACACCTCGACCGGAAAGTCGGTCACGAAGGTCGGCTGGATGAGTTGTTCCTCGACCACCTTTTCGAACAGTTCGAGCCGCACTTGCGCCAGGCTGTCGCTGGGCCTGACCACAAGACCCAACTCCAGCGCCAGGGCGCGGGCGGCGTCGATATCAGCCAGCAGTGCCGGTGTGGCGCGCGGCAGGTGCGCGGTAATCGCCCCGGTCAGCGTGTAGCGGGCGAAGGGCTTGCCCAGATCAATGCTCTGGCCCTGGTAGGTCAGCTCCGCACTGCCCAGCACGCGCCGCGCAAGGTCACCCAGCAGGCGCTCGGTCAGGTCCATCAGGTCGCGGTAATCCGCGTAGGCTTGGTAAAACTCAAGCATGGTGAATTCGGGATTGTGGCGCGTCGACAGGCCTTCGTTTCGGAAATTTCTCCCAAGCTCGAACACCTTCTCGAAGCCGCCCACCACCAGGCGCTTCAGGTACAGCTCCGGCGCAATGCGCAGGTACAGCGTCATGTCGAGCGCGTTGTGGTGGGTCACGAACGGTCGCGCCACAGCGCCGCCGGGCATTGGCTGCATGAGCGGGGTTTCGACTTCCAGAAAGCCGTCTGCGACGAACCACTCGCGAAGACCCGTGACCAGCGCCGAGCGGATGGCAAACGTGCGCCGCGCCTCGTCGTTGACGATCAAATCCAGGTAGCGCTGGCGGTGGCGGCGCTCCGAATCCTGCAGGCCATGCCATTTGTCCGGCAGCGGGCGCAGGGACTTGGTCAGCAGCGTGAGGGTTTCGGCCCGCAGGGTCAGTTCACCGGTGCGGGTGCGAAACAGGGTACCGGCGACACCCACGATGTCGCCCAGATCCAGGCGCTTGAAATCCTCGTAGGCGGCCTCGCCCAGCACGTCGCGTTGCACGTACACCTGCAGGCGGCCGGATTGGTCTTGCAGGTGGATGAAGGACGCCTTGCCCATCAGGCGCCGGGTCATGATGCGCCCGGCGATGCGGGCGCTGACCGGCTGCGTGTCCAGCACCTCGGCGGTGGTGTCGGCATGGCCGGTCAATAAATCCGCCGCCAGCGCATCGCGGCGAAAGTCGTTCGGATAGGCCAGACCAGTCTGGCGCCAGTCGGCGAGCTTGCCGCGCCGGATGCCGATCTGTTCGTTGTCGTCGTCGTTGTGCATGGCTAGTACCTCAAGCTATGAGTTTGCGTACCTGCCGAGACACGCATCCGCGCACTTAGAGCGCGAAGCGAATCACAGCAATAGCCGTCGCCATTGCGAGGATGAGCGACAAAGCACTCGGTGATGCGGGGCGGGTCGAACATAGCGAAACTTATAGGTTGAGGTACTAGAGGCCGCTCTTGAGGCTGGCTTCGATAAAGGGGTCGAGGTCGCCGTCCAGCACCGCCTGCGTGTTGCCGGTTTCCACGTCGGTGCGCAGATCCTTGATGCGCGACTGATCCAGCACATAGGAGCGGATCTGGTGGCCCCAGGAAATGTCGGACTTGGAGTCCTCGGTGGCCTGCGCCTCGGCACGGCGGGCGTTCAGTTCGCGTTCGTATAGCTTGGCGCGCAGCTGGGCCATGGCGGTGGCGCGGTTCTTGTGCTGCGAGCGGTCGGCCTGGCAGGCCACTACGGTGTTGGTCGGCACGTGGGTGATGCGGATGGCCGATTCGGTGCGGTTGACATGCTGGCCACCGGCGCCGCTGGCGCGGTAGGTGTCCACCCGAAGGTCGGCAGGATTTATGTCGATGTTGATGTTCTCGTCCACCTCGGGGTAGACATAGACGGAGGCGAACGAGGTGTGGCGCCGGTTACCGGAGTCGAACGGGGATTTTCGCACCAGCCGATGAACGCCGGTTTCAGTGCGCAGATAGCCGTAGGCGTATGGTCCGCGCGCATGTACGGTGGCGGATTTGATGCCGGCCACCTCACCGTCGGACTCTTCGGTGATTTCGACCTCGAAGCCTTTTCGCTCGCACCACCGCAAATACATGCGCAGCAGCATCTGCGCCCAGTCCTGCGCCTCGGTACCGCCGGAGCCGGCCTGCACGTCGATGTAGGCGTTGTTGGCGTCGGCCTCGCCGGAGAACATGCGCTGGAACTCCAACCGCTGCACGTGAGCCTCCAGCCGCTCGACATCCGTGGCCAGCGAGGCGGCGGTCGACTCGTCGTCTTCCAGCTCGATCAGCTCGGCCAGTTCCAGACTGTCGGCGATGCCGCGCGTCAGCTCGCCGATGCCGACCACCACTTCTTCCAGCCGCGCCCGTTCGCGGTTCAGTTCCTGCGCCCGCTCGGCGTTGTCCCAGATTTTTGGATCTTCCAGTTCACGCATGACCTCGGTCAGGCGTTCTTGCCGGGTATCGAGGTCAAAGATACCCCCGTAGCGTGTCGATCCGCGCGGCTAGATCCCGGAGGCTGTGTTTCTGGATGCTGATGTCGATCATGGTGAAGCGGTGTGCCTTGGCGCCTGAAGGGCCGCAAATGGTACCGCGCCTGGGTAGCGCTGACCCGATCAGGGCGGCCGCATCGCCTGCTAAGATCGCCCCAGCCGCGCTGTGGCCGGCATACACCGAAAACGAGGAGAACCCGCATGCCTGTCGCGCACTTGAACGGTATCGACCTTAACTATGACGTCACTGGTGATGGGCCCGAAACGCTGGTGCTGGTGCACAACGTCATCGCCAACATGAGTGCCTACGACGACAACGCGCCCGCCTTCGGCCAGCACTTTCGGACCATCCGCTTCGATCTGCGCGGCCATGGCCAGTCGTCCAAGGCGGCTACCCAGGACGAGGCACCGGGCTTTTATACCTACGAGAACACCGCCGCCGACCTGGCCGCGCTGCTCGACCATCTGGGGGTCGAACGCTGTCATGTGCTCGGGCAGGCCTATTGGGGCGTGAGCACCGCCAGCACCTTCATGGCCAAAAATCCCGAGCGCGTGCAGAGCCTGACCGCCGTCAGCTGCGACCTGCTGGCCACGGAAGACGGCCTTGGCCTGTTCGACAAGCTGACGCCGGAACTGCGCGCCGGCTTCGAACGCCTGCACGCGGTGGCGCGCAGCGAGGGCATGCTGGCGGTGTTCGAGGCGCGCAAGCAGACGCGCACCTTCTGGGGCGACCGGCTGATGGCGAGTCCGCAGATACTGGAACGCTTCCGGCAGATGTATGCCGAGACCTCGCCACTGACCTTTTTGAACTTCCCGCTCATGCGTCCGGCAGCCAAGCAGGCGATTACCGACGCGCTGGCCCGCCACCGCATCCCGACCTTTGTACTGATGGGCGTGCAGGACCCACATCCGGCCGAGATGATCGCCCACTGGAAAGCCGATTACCCGGACTGCCACGCCCTGCTGCTGCCCGAGTGCGGACACTACGTGGCGATCGAGAACCCGGCCGATTTCAACCGTGCGGTGCTCAACTTCCTGGCCGGTGTGAAGGCCTATGGCGCTGCCTGACGGGTCAGATCTGCCCTAGCCAGTCCTCAGTGGCGCTGGCAATCTCGGCGTAGAGGTTGGTCTGGCTGTACCGGGAGCCTGCTGGCAGCCTAAAGCTGTGGTCGCCACCGGCAACCTCGTGCAGCCGTACCGGGGCATCGAGTTCCGCCAATACCGGGCGCAGCAGGTCCAGCTGGCAAAGGCTGTCGCGCTCGCCCTGTACGAATAGCATCGGTACCCGCGCTGCCCGCAGGTAAGCGTCGCGCAGGCGTGTGCTGCCGCTGGCGTGCAGCGGGTAGCCCAGAAACAGCAGGCCACCGATCGGATCACCCCTGGCCGCAAGCTGCGCGGCCATGTGGGCGCCCATCGATTTACCGCCGGCCACCAGCCGCGTGAGCCTGGCGCCAAACCGGCCGCGTGCGTCTACCACAGCGGCGCTGAAGCTGGCCAACAGGCGCGACGCCGGGTTCGGTGTGCGTCGGCCGGCATCCACGTAGGGGAAGTTGAAGCGCAGCACCGCAATCCCCCGCGCAGACAGCGCCTGTGCCAGGTACGCGAGCAACGGCTGGTGCAGATCGTTGCCAGCGCCGTGTGCCAGCACCAGCGCCGTGCCGCTGAAGTGCGATGGCAGGCTCCAAACAGCATTAACCGAGAGCCCGGGCG
Source organism: Immundisolibacter sp. (assembly GCF_041601295.1). Lineage (NCBI taxonomy): Bacteria > Pseudomonadati > Pseudomonadota > Gammaproteobacteria > Immundisolibacterales > Immundisolibacteraceae > Immundisolibacter > Immundisolibacter sp. The sequence continues at coordinate 1,380 of NZ_JBFIII010000036.1, read as the reverse complement.
TCCATTCGATGCGGTGCGGCTGATCCATGACCATGGCGATGTCTGCGAGAGCTGCCAAGCTTACCGCTACCATGTGCCGGCAATTCCGTCGCCGAGGGTCCGCTCATGTTGCTCGAAGGTTCCTGCCACTGTGGGGCGGTGCGGTTTTCCGCCGAAAGCCACGCCCCTTACCCCTACATGTGCTGCTACTGCTCGATCTGTCGCAAAACCGGCGGCGGTGGCGGCTTCGCCATCAACCTGCACGCCGACTCGCAGACGCTCACCGTGGAAGGCCGCGAGCATGTGGGGGTTTACCGCGCGTTCATGGATCATCCGACGCGCAGCGAACGCAGTGTCGGCGAGCGGAATTTTTGCCGCGAGTGCGCCAGCGCGTTGTGGGTGTGGGACCCACGCTGGCCGGAACTGCTACACCCGTTCGCCTCCTGCATTGACACCCCTCTGCCGACGCCGCCTGACCGCTGTCACATCATCCTGGACAGTAAGCCCGCCTGGGTACCGGTACCTGCGGAAACGGCCACAGACCGGCACTTTCCCGGATACCCGGACGAGGCGCTGGTCGACTGGCACCGCCGTCATGGGCTGATTACCGACTGAGTCCCATGAGTTACGACAATTTGCTATACGAAGTCGCCGGCCCACTGGCGCTGCTCACGCTGAATCGGCCGCGTAAGCTGAACGCCATTTCGCTGGCCACGGTTGATGATCTGCATGCGGCCATCGCGGCGGCAGGCGACGACCCGGTGGTGCGGGTCATTGCCCTGACCGGTGCCGGCGACAAGGCCTTTGCAGCGGGCTCGGACCTTGGCGAGGTGGTGGAGCGGGACCTGGGTAAGGCGCTTGAGCCCATCGTGCAGGGCATTGCCGAGCGTCTGGAGCGCTGCCCGAAGCCAACCATCGCCGCGATCAATGGCATCTGCTTCGGCGGCGGGCTGGAGGTGGCGCTCGGCTGCGATCTGCGTGTGGCCGGCAAAAGCGCGCGCTTTGCCACGCCCGAAGGCAAGCTCGGCATCATCCCCGGCGGTGGTGCCACGCAACGTCTGCCGCGCCTGGTCGGTCGCGCCTGGGCGCTTGACATGCTGCTGACCGGTGAACCGATCGATGCCGAGCGGGCGCTACAGATCGGCCTGGTCACGCGTCTGGTCGAGGACGTGGAACTGTTACCGACAGTACGCCGTCTGGCGGCGCACCTCGCAAGCTTCGCGCCTTTGGTGCCGCGCTACATGAAGGCGATGGTGCACGCCGGCATGGAAGGCAGCCTCGCAGCCGGGCTGGCGCTGGAGAAGTTCGCCCAGGCTGGGCTGTGCGAAACCGCGGACAAGAAAGAGGGCCTGGCGGCCTTCCTGGAAAAACGTCCGCCGAACTGGACCGGGCGCTGACGGC